>NZ_CBFFRL010000029.1:0-34562 GCF_965644215.1 Phytobacter sp. V69 | reverse complement strand
TACGGCCTCATTTCTCGCTGCCGTCCAGATCAGATGCATCGCTCTCTGGGCTAAAATCTTGTGACGACACTATCTAATGCACAAATCATCATAACGCGCGGCATTTCTGGTTAAAGCCGCATTAACGCGGGTTTGTACACTAGACCCACTTTAATGCGGAGGTTCCATGAGTACAGTTATTGACAATTTTACGCGCCATAAAAGCGATCGCAGCTTTACCGATCAACCAATTGAAGAGGCGCTGCTGGAACGTATTATCAGCGCCGCCTGGCGCGCACCCACTTCAGTGAACTCGCAACAGGTCTCCGTTATCGTTTCCCGCAGCGCTGAAAACCGTCAGAAAATTTCTCATCTGGCTGGTGGCCAGCCGTGGATTGCCAAAGCACCGGTATTTCTGACTTTTGTGCTGGATATGCATAAAAGCGAACGTGCAATGGCGATGATCGATCAGCAGCAGATTGCGCATCAGAGCATCGAAAGCATCGTCGCTGGCGCGACCGATGTCGGCATTGCGCTGGCATCCGTGATGGCGTCAGCCCGCTCAGAAGGGTTGGGTGTGGTGCCGATTGGTGGTATCCGTCGTTCACCGCTGGAAATGGTTGAACTGGTGCAGCTGCCAAAACATACCTTCCCGCTGGCCGGTGTGGCGCTGGGCTATGTTGATGTGCCTGCGCATCAGAAACCACGTTTGCCGATCGAGACGTTTATCCATAACGAGACCTATCAGACGGCACACCTCGACGAAAAGATTGCGCAATATAACCAGCAAATCAGTCAGCACTGGCAGGATATTGGCCGTACTGATGGTGACAGCTGGAGTGAAAGCGTCGCCGGTTACTATCGCCATATCTATTTCCCGCATGTGCTGGACGCGCTGAAAAAGCAGGGATTTGGCAACGATAAATAACCCTGTGACATGATAAGAGGGCGGAGATATTCCGCCCTGTTGTTATTTTTTATCCTGCGACCAGGTCGCGCTGGCAACATCAACCTTTACCGGTAGCAGGCCAATACGGGTAAAAGTATCGGCCAGCGTCTGTTGCTGTGCAAACACCTCCGGCGTCATGCGCTGCGCCCCAAAAGGCATGCGTGCAATTGCCCGCAGCCAGATACTTTTCTCCAGGCCGGTGGACTGCGCCATAATACCTGCCGCATCGTCAGGATGCTGATTTGCCCAGTCGCTCAGCTGTTGCAGTTCCGTAATCACTTTCTGTGCTGTCTGCGGGTAACTGTCCGCAAACTGACGGCTGGCAAGATAGAAGGTGTAATGTGGTACCAGACCCTCGGCGTTTTTCACCAGCCGCGCACGGGCGAGGGTTTCCACTTCCGCATAATACGGGTCCCAGATAACCCATGCATCCACTGAACCACGCTGGAATGCGGCACGGGCATCTGCGGGTGGCAGATAAACCGGAGTGATGTCCTTATAGCTTAACCCGGCATCTTCCAGCGCCCGTACCAGCAGATAATTGACATCGGAACCTTTATTCAGCGCCACACGTTTACCTTTCAAATCCGCCACCGTTTTAACTGGCGAGTTTTCCGGCACCACAATCGCTTCGGTCTGCGGGTTGGCAGGTGAATGCGCCAGATAGACCAGGTCGGCTTTGGCAGCCTGGGCAAAGGTCGGTGGCGCATCGCCGGTCGCCGCCAGATCTATACTGCCAATATTTAACCCTTCGAGCATTTGTGGCCCGGCGGGGAATTCAATCCAGCGAACCTCAATACCCTGTCGTTTAAACTGCTCATCCAGTGTGCCGCGATATTTCAGCAGGGAGAAAATATTGGCCTTCTGGAAACCAATATTGACAGTTTTTGGTGCGTTTTCTGCCTGGGCCTGCGGCAGTGTACTGAGCAGTACAGCGGTCAGCAGACCGCTGAAGAGTGTCTTTTTCATGTTATGTTCCTGTTTGCTTTCTGGGGTGGCGGAAACATAACAAACCTGACGGCCGTCGCTTAGCGACGAAAAATCATATCATTAGCTTAAAAAATCATTCACGCCAGACGGCGTCGCGCACATTGATCGCGCGTGGCAGCAGACCAAGGGCATAAAAGCGATCAGCGATGGTTTGCTGTTCACGGATAATGGCCTGGTCCATACGTCGCGTCTGATGGCTGCGGCGCAACAGTGCATGGTGCAGGGATTGCGGTGTCAGTCCGAGCTCCACAGCGAGCAGCGCAGCGGCTTCTGTGCGATGGCTGTCGATATAGCGTCCGGTCTGTTCCAGTGCCGCAACCAGTTGTTGCAGCACATCGGTGGAATGTGCTGCGAAATCACGGTGCGCCAGATAGAACTGATGATTGCTGACGCGCCCGCTGCCGTTGGCAATGACGCGGAACTGGCCGCTCTGTTCCGCTTCGCTGAGCAACGGGTCCCACATCATCCATGCATCCAGCACCTGATGGTCGCTTTGCGTCAGTGGATATTTCGGCGGGGTATACACCACGCGGACATCATCGTCGGTCAGTCCGGCCTCATCGAGAATTTGCACCAGCAGATAATGCACATTAGACCCTTTATTGACCGCAATGCGTTTTCCGCGCAGATCGGCAATCTGCCGAATGGGACTGTCGGCAGCCACCACCAGCGCCACACTGTCTGGCGCCGGAGGCTCCCACGCCACATACAGCAGCTCGCTACCGCTGGCCTGGGCGAATACCGGAGGCGCTTCGCCAGTGGTACCGAAATCGATCTCACCACTGTTTAGTGCGTGCAGCAGTTGCGGTCCGGCAGGAAACTCGCTCCATAACACACTGATGCCGCTGGCGCTGAATTGCTGCTCCAGGCTCTGGCGTGCTTTAAGGATGCCAAGATTGCCAAACTTCTGATAACCAATACGTAATTCCCGGTCCGTCTGGCTGGAGGAGTGAGCACGTAAGGATCGCGCCGCCGTGCTGCGCCGGGGCTTAATCACCCCAAGATGACCGAGATGAGTGCGCAGTGTATGGCGGCTGACGCCCAGCAGCGCTGCGGCCTGCAACTGATTGCCATGGCTCAGTTCAAAGGCGTTGCGTACCAGCGCATCGGTCATGCGTTGCCAGATTTGTGTTTCACCTCGTTGCAACTGCTGGCGGATAAAACCGTCCAGCGCTGCGCCATCATCGGCGGCGACGGTACTGACAACATCGGGCTGCGTCGCTACAGACGACAGCCGCAACTGCTGGGGGGTAATCAGTGCCTCTTTGCTCAGCAATACCGCATTGTGCAGCGTGTTTTCCAGTTCGCGGATATTACCCGGCCAGGGATACGCCATCAGCAACGCCAGCGCATCGGCGCTAAGCCGTAACTGAGGTCGTCCAAGGCGGTGCGCATACAATGTCATAAAATGATCCGCCAGCAGGGGAATATCGTCACGTCGCTGACGCAGCGGCGGCAGACTGACTGCCGCAACATTAAGACGGTAATAGAGATCCTCACGAAAACGCCGCTGGTGAATCGCCTGTACCAGATCGACGTGTGTCGCGGCAATCACGCGCACATCGACCCTGACCGGACGGTGTGAACCGACACGCGTGACTTCGCGCTCCTGTAGCACGCGTAACAGTTTCACCTGCAACGGCAGGCTAAGCTCGCCAATCTCATCGAGCAGCAACGTGCCGCCATTTGCCGCTTCAAACCAGCCCGGCTGGCGCTCGCTTGCGCCAGTAAACGCACCTTTCTCATGCCCGAACAGCTCTGACTCCGCCAGGCTTTCGGTTAATGCACCGCAGTTAACCGCCAGAAACGGTTGATCGCGGCGCGGACTGTGATGATGCAGCCAGCGAGCCACCACTTCTTTGCCACTGCCGGTTTCCCCCACCAGCAATACGGTGGCATCGGTGGGGGCGAGACGATCCAGCACTCCCTGAAAAGCGATGGAGGCAGGATCGATCAGTGCGGGACCCTGGTGATGCATAGCGAACTCCTGGTGATTGATCTGACGGTCACCATACCCTTTCGCACCGGTACCGGGCGAGAGGGAGAAAGGGGCACGTTGCTGCAAACGCAACAGCGAATGCGCTTTACCTGCCGCATTTGCAGCACGGCGCTGATCGCACTCCGTCTCAAAACCCTATGATTTTATTAAATAAATAAAAAATCACAGAGTGGCATGCTTCCTGCTATTGGCTTTATAACCAAACGTAAGGTATGAATCGAATAAATTCAGATAACGTTATATAGGAAAGAGATAATGAGCGAGTCTGCACAGGAAAACATTAACGTCTTCTGGTTTCTCCCCACCCATGGTGACGGACGCTACCTCGGCACCACTGAAGGTGGCCGTGCCGTGGATTTGGCCTATCTGCAACAGGTGGCGCTGGCCGCCGACAACCTGGGCTATTACGGCGTATTGATCCCGACCGGCAAAAGCTGTGAAGACTCATGGCTGGTCGCTTCGGCACTGGCACCAATCACCCGCCGTTTACGCTATCTGGTGGCGGTTCGTCCGGGTCTGCAACCGCCGAGCCTGGCGGCACGTATGGCGGCAACACTGGACCGGTTGTCGGAAGGGCGTCTGCTGATCAATGTGGTTACGGGCGGCGATCCCGTCGAGAACAAGGGGGATGGCATCTTCCTCAGCCACGCTGAACGCTATCAGGTCACCCATGAATTCCTCGATGTCTATTCCCGGCTGCTGAAAGGGGAAAAAGTCGACTATCACGGTGAGCATATTCATGTCGATGGGGCAGAAGTCCTGTTTCCTCCGGTACAGGAAAACGGGCCGCCACTTTATTTCGGAGGTTCGTCGCCGGCAGCGATAGATGTTGCTGCGCAGCAAATTGATACCTATCTCACCTGGGGTGAGCCACTGGATCAGGTGGCGGAAAAAATCGCGGTGGTGCGCGAACGCGCGCAGCAGCATGGCCGATCGCTCAGTTACGGCATTCGTCTGCATGTGATCGTGCGCGAAAGCGAGGAGGAAGCCTGGGCAGCAGCGGAGCGGCTGATTGCTCATCTTGATGATGACACGATTGCCGCCGCGCAGAAGATTTTTGCCCGTATGGATTCCACCGGACAGGCGCGGATGAGCGCACTGCATCAGGGCTCACGTGAACACCTGCGTATCGGCCCCAATCTGTGGGCAGGCGTCGGGCTGGTTCGTGGCGGCGCAGGTACGGCGCTGGTCGGCAACCCGCAGCAGGTGGCGGATCGCATTCGTGAATACCAGGCGCTGGGGATTAATAATTTCGTGCTGTCTGGCTATCCACACCTGGAAGAGGCGCATCGCTTTGCCGAACTGGTGATGCCGCTGTTGCCGTTGAGCAGCAACAGTGAGAAGCGCCAGCGCACGGTGAATACCGGACCGTTTGGCGAAACTATTGGTGGCGACCGCCGTCCTGACAAAACCGGTAAAACCGCCAGCGCCAGCTAACAGGGGAAAATGATGAACAACAAGCACCATCAGTATCACGACCTGTGGCTACCGCCGGAAACGGCGCAAGTCATCACCCGTGATGACGACGCTATTGCCGCGGCAAAAGCGGTGGCTGCCCTGGCGCTGCCCGGTGCCGTCGAACGTGACCGGGAGCGCGATTACCCGCTGGAAGCGCTGGCACTCTTCAGCCGTTCAGGTCTCGGCAGTATTTCCATACCGCGCGCCTTTGGCGGCGGAGGGTTGTCTTACCGCACCGTGGCAGAAGTGTTTCGTCTGATCTCTGCGGCTGACCCATCACTGGGACAGATACCGCAAAATCATTTCGGCATTATCCAGTTTGTGCTGGATGAAGGGACACTGGCACAGCAGGAGGCGATTTTTCAGGCGGTGATCGCGGGTCAGCGACTGGGCAACGGCGGCCCTGAAAAGCATACCCGCCATACCCGCGAAGTGCTGGCGCGCCTGCAACAGCAGGGTGATAAATGGCGTCTTACCGGCGAAAAGTTCTACTCCACTGGCGCGCTGTTCGCTCACATTATCGTCACCACGGCGCTTGAAGATAACGACCAGCCGGTGATGGCCTTTATTCCCCGTCCGGCTGCCGGTTTGCAGGTTATCGATGACTGGTCTGGTATCGGGCAGCGCACCACTGCCAGCGGCACGGTGCGTCTGCAGGCGGTGGTGGTTGATCCGGCGTGGGTGATTCCGTTGCCAGACAGCCACAAACCGGGACTGCGCGGGCCGCTGTCGCAGCTGATTCAGGCGGCGATTGATGCCGGTATTGCCCGTGGCGCGTTTGATGAGGCGAGCGACTTTATCCGCCATCACTCACGGCCATGGGTGGATGCGGGTGTGGAACGCAATGCCGACGATCCCTATCTGCTGGCGGATGTGGGGCGTCTGCATATTGAGCTCCGCGCTGCTGATGCCTTGCTGCGGCGCGCTGCACAGGTGCTGGATGAGACCGATGTCAGCCTGTTAACGCCAGAAAGCGCGGCACAGGCATCGATTGCGGTGGCGGAAGCCAAAGTCCTCACCACGGAAGTGGCGCTGAAAGCCAGTGAGAAGCTGCTGGAGTGGGGCGGCAGCCGTGCGACCCTCAGTGTTCATGGACTTGACCGCCACTGGCGTAATGCACGTACCCATACGCTGCACGATCCGGTGCGCTGGAAATATCACGCCATCGGCAACTACTACCTCAACGGAATACTTCCGGTGCGCCATGCCTGGATTTAAGGATGCCCCTATGACGACGACCCAGGTTAAACCCAAACAGCGCGCCAGCCTTATCAGCAGTGCGCAACAGGCAGTCAGTGTCGCACACGAGCTGGCACACCATTTTCGTCAGGGCGCGGCGTTGCGCGACAGCCAGCGTCAATTGCCGTTCAGCGAGCTGGAAACACTGTTTGCCTCCGGTTTAGGGGCGATCACTGTTCCTGCGCAGTTTGGCGGAGCAGCGCTCTCCAGTGCGGTGGTGGCACAGGTGATCGCCATTCTGTGTGCAGCGGACTCCTCGATTGGTCAGATTCCGCAGAACCATTTCTATGCGCTGGAGGTGTTGCGTGTTAACGGCAGCAGTAGCCAGCAACAGCGGCTGTACCTGGAGGTGCTTGAGGGTGTGCATCTCGGTAATGCACTGGCGGAGTTCAGTTCAGCTGCGGCACATTACCGCAGTACCGCCGTCCTGCCTGATGGCGACAGTTATCTGTTGCAGGGGCGCAAGTTTTACGCCACTGGCGCATTGTTTGCCGACCGCATCCCCACGGCGGCGAAAGATCGCGACGGGATAGAGCAGCTGATCTTTGTGCCACGTCATCAGCCCGGTGTGACAGTAACTGATGACTGGTCCGGTTTCGGCCAGCGCACCACAGGCAGCGGTACAGTCATCTTTGATGCCGTCCGCATCGATGGTGACGATATCGTGCCATTTCAGAGTGCCTTTGAACGACCAACCAGTGTCGGCCCGTTTGCGCAGTTGATGCACGCGGCGATCGATCAGGGCATCGCCCAGGCGGCGTTCCGCGATATGCTCGATTTCATCAACCAGCGCGCACGTCCCTGGCCGGATGCCGGTGTGGAACGCGCCAGCGACGATCCTTTATTGATCGACCGCGTCGGCCAGCTTGCCGCGCGCTTGCAGGCTGGCGATGCACTGTTGCAGGAAGCGGGAGAAGCGGTGGATGCCGCCCAGCGGCATCTGGATGCTTACCATGTCGCGGAGGCGTCGGTACGGGTGGCGGAAGTTCGCGCCTGGACCACCGAGCTGTCGCTGGCGGCAGGTAATCTGTTGTTTGAACTGTCCGGCAGCCGCGCGGCACTGCGCGAGCATAATCTCGACCGTCACTGGCGCAACGCACGCACGCATACGCTGCACGATCCGGTGCGCTGGAAATATCCGGCGATTGGTAACTATGTGCTGAATGGCGTGCTGCCCGCGCGCAGGGGGACGCTATGAGTCGCCAGCGGAAACAGGTGTTACTCAACGCCTTTAATATGAACTGCGTGGGGCATATTCATCATGGTATGTGGACGCATCCGCAGGATCGTTCTGTCGAATTCAACTCGCTGAATTACTGGCTGGATCTGGCACGGTTACTGGAACGCGGGCTGTTTGATGGTCTGTTTATTGCCGATATTCTCGGCGTTTATGACGTCTATCAGCAGGGCATTGGCCTGACCGCCAGCGAGTCGATTCAGTTACCGGTTAACGATCCGCTGCTGCTGGTATCCGCGATGGCCAGTGTCACGGAACATCTCGGTTTCGGCGTGACCGCTAATCTCAGCTATGAGTCGCCTTATCCCTTTGCCCGCCGCTTTTCCACTCTCGACCATCTCACCAATGGCCGCATTGGCTGGAATATTGTCACTGGCTATCTCGACAGCGCCGCACGGGCAATGGGGCAGCATGAGTTGACCCGCCACGACCGTCGTTATGACCAGGCTGATGAGTTTCTCGATGTGGCGTACCAGCTGTGGGAAGGCAGCTGGCAGGATGATGCCGTGGTGGCGGATCGTGAGCGCCGTCTGTATGCCGATGCCAGCAAAATCCACCCGATACGGCATCAGGGGGAGTTTTATCAGCTGGAGGGCTATCACCTGTCTTCACCTTCACCACAGCGTACACCATTACTGTTTCAGGCAGGCAGTTCCGCACGTGGTATGCGTTTCGCGGCGCGACATGCCGAGTGCAGCTTTGTTAATGGTCGCACGCCAGAGGCGATGCGCAGTCAGGTACAGATGCTGCGTCAGCTGGTGCAGGAAGCCGGGCGACAGGCAGACGATCTGAAGATCTTTATGGGCGTGGCGGTCATTGTCGCGCCGACAGAACGCGAAGCACAGGAGAAACAGCGTGAGTATCTGCACTATGCCAGTCCGGAAGCGGGCATCGCGCATTTTTCCAGTTCGATTGGTATCGATTTAGCGCGTTTTACGCTGGATGAGCCGATTCAGACCGGCTCGACGCGGGCCATTGAATCAGTCAGCCAGAGCTATAACGGCTGGACGCGGCGACGTCTGCTGGAACAGCACGCGCTCGGTAGTCGCTATCCGTTGATTGTCGGCGAACCGGGTCAGGTAGCGGATGCCTTGCTGCGCTGGGTGGATGATGCTGGTATCGACGGATTTAACCTGACACGCATCCTCAATCCACAAAGTTACCACGATTTTATCGACCTGGTGGTGCCGGAACTGCAACAGCGTGGCCGCTACAAAACCGCTTACCAGCCCGGTTCACTACGTAAAAAACTCTTTCATCATCACCGTTTACCTGCAAGCCATCCGGCCGCCAGCTGGCGTGTTCGGGCATAACAATGAAACCATCACCCAATAAGGAAGCATCATGACAGTAAGCCAGTTTGCGAAACACATTATTCTCGCCGGACTGCTGAGTGCCAGCAGCGTGGCGCTGGCGGCAGAGTATTCCGGCCCGTTAAAAGTCGGTACTACCGCTGCATTTGCGCCACCGCTGGAAGTGGCGGTCGCCGAAGCGAAAAAACAGGGACTGGAGGTCGAACTGGTGGAGTTCAGCGACTGGATTGCACCGAATGTCAGTGTGGAGAATGGCGATATCGACGTGAATCTGTTTCAGCATCAGCCGTTCCTCGACAATGCCAATCAGCAGAGTGGTTCGCACCTGGTGAAATATGCCCCTGCGATCCTCAATAACGTTGGCCTGTATTCGAAAAAGCATACTGCGATCAGTCAGATTCCTGATGGCGGGACGGTCGCTATCGCCAATGACACCATTAACGGTGGTCGCGGTCTGTTACTGCTGCAAAAGGCCGGGTTGATAAAGCTGAAGCCGGGTTCCGGGATTAAGTCAACGGTCGACGATATCGTGGAGAACCCGAAACATCTGAAGATTATTGAAGTGGAAGCGGTGCAGCTGTCGCGCACACTGGATGAAGTGGATTTAGCGCAGGGCTATCCGCACTACCTGCGCTCAGCAGGCACTATCGACCCAAATAATGCGCTGCTGTTTGACGGCCTGGAAAACCCGGAATACGTGATCCTGTTTGTCATTCGTGACGGTCATCAGGATGATCCACGCCTGCGTAAATTTGTTGATATCTATCAGCATTCTCCGGTAGTGCGCGCCAGTCTCGATAAATTCTACGGCAAGCTGTATGTGCCAGGCTGGAGTCAGTAATGATAGTAAGTGTGGTCTGGCCGGAGGCTGAAGATCGCACTGCGCAAGGCGTCGCCGTCGCAGGCGGCGCAGTGCATGTGGCGATTCATAGTCTGTATAAACGTTACCCGGGACAGCAGGTGGATGCCCTGCAAAATGTTGATCTGCGGATTCGACGTGGGGAGATTTTTGGCATTATCGGCCGCAGTGGTGCGGGTAAGTCGTCACTGATTCGTTGCCTTAACCGGCTTGAAGACCCCACTGCCGGTCAGGTGGTGGTGGATGGCGTCGACATTGGCAGCTTGTCGGCGACCGATCTGGTGCACTGGCGGCGCAGCACCGGGATGATTTTCCAGCATTTCAACTTACTCTCGGCGAAAACGGTGCGACAGAATATAGACCTGCCGCTGCGGGTGGCGGGTGTGCCGCCTGCTGAGCGGCGGCGAAAAGTGGATGAGCTGCTGAAACTGGTGGGGCTGGAAGAACGTCAGCATGCGTATCCCGCTCAGCTGTCCGGCGGGCAAAAACAGCGGGTGGGGATTGCCCGGGCACTGGTGCACGATCCGCAGCTGCTGCTGTGCGATGAAGCGACGTCTGCACTCGACCCGGAAACCACCCGATCCATTCTCATGCTATTGCGCGATATCAATCGCCAGAAGAAAATTACTATTGTGCTGATCACCCATGAAATGGATGTGATTCACGATCTGTGCCACCAGGTGGCAGTGCTGGAGCGCGGTGAAGTGATTGAACAGGGGCCTGTCTGGCAGGTGTATGGTGATCCACAGCAGGACACCACGCGTATTCTGCTCAATCCACTGCGCGACAGCCTGCCGGAAGCCCTTGCCACACAGCTGACTGAACAGCCGCAATCACCGCAGTCGCGCGCTTTACTGTGTCTGAATTACACCGGACAGGGCGCGCAGCCGCAACTCAGTGCACTGACCGCGGCACTGGGCAGTGATATTACGCTGTTACAGAGCAAACTCGAATGGGTTCAGGGACGGCAGGTTGGACAGATCCTGCTGCTGGCTGCCGCTCAGGCAGAGCCGTTGTCGCTGCCGCACCACGCCACTTTTGCTGATCGTATTGGAGTCCTGGGTTATGTCACTGCAACCTGAACGTTTATGGTATGGCTTTCTCGACACGCTGCTGATGGTGGGAGCATCGTCACTGGCAGCACTGCTGTTGGGGTTACCGCTGGCCGTCATTCTGGTGATCACCGACCGCGATAATCTGTTTTCCCGTCCGTTGCTGAATCGTCTGCTGGGCTGGCTGGTGAACCTGTTTCGTTCGATCCCGTTTCTGATCCTGATGGTGGCGCTGATCCCGTTTACCCGGCTGATTGTGGGCACGACCTATGGCGTCTGGGCGGCAACGGTACCGTTAACGCTGGCCGCCACGCCATTCTTTGCCCGTATTGCTGAAGTCAGCCTGCGCGAGGTGGATCGTGGACTGGTGGAGGCGGCACAGGCGATGGGTTTTCATCGCTGGCATATTATCTGGCATGTTTTACTGCCTGAGGCTCGTCCCGGTATCGTCAGCGGGTTTACCATTACGCTGGTCACGATGATCAACGCTTCGGCGATGGCGGGTGCTATTGGCGCCGGAGGGCTGGGTGATCTCGCTTATCGCTATGGTTATCAGCGTTTTGACAGTCAGGTCATGATTACCGTGATTGTGGTGCTGGTGGCGCTGGTCACACTGCTGCAGTTCTTTGGTGATCGTTTATCGCGCCGTCTCAATCATCGTTAAGGAAGGTGCGATTTAATCGGTGGGGTTCAGTGGAGTCCTTAGCTGTATTAGGGAAGGTGCGATTAATTCGATGGGAACCATTTTTTCGTCCTGTCATCGTATGGTAAATGAACAAAGAACCGCCCAAAACACTGAAAACGATAGATGAACGGCAATCATTGTAGTCATGAACAGAACTTTGAATGATTAAATCGCACCTTCCCTATGAAGGCGGTGCGAGTAGCTGCGGCCCTGTTAAGGCTAACGCCACCTTTACCTTCGATTATCAGTAATAAAAGAGGCTGACCTGTGTGTCAGCCTCTTTTATTCAGGAGCGATACCTCTCACTACCCCATGCCACCATCCCCTCAAGCAACTGCTGCAATAAGGCTTGCAGCGCAGGAGCCCGGGTCTCAGACCAGGCGTACGGCGGCGTTTCATCCATATAATTAACCTGTGCCAACTCAAGCTGCACGGCGTGGATATCCGCCTCCGGCTGCCCGTACGCACGGGTGATATAGCCCCCTTTGAAACGCCCGTTAAGCACATGGCTGAACTGCGTCTGCTGCTGGCAAATGCCCGTCAGCACGTCACTCAGCGCCGCAGAGCAACTTTCACCATTATTGGTGCCGAGGTTTAAATCGGGTAACTGCCCATCAAACAGACGCGGGATGACCGATGCAATCGAGTGGGCGTCAAACAGCAGCGCATAGCCAAATTCTTGCTTGATCCGGGCAAGTTCGGACTGAATACGCTGATGATACGGCTGCCAGATTTGCGCCAGATAATCCTGACGCCGGGTGTCGGTTGGCGTCATGCCGGGTTTAAAGGTGTCGCGACCATCAAACAGGGTATCCGGATACAGGCCCGTCGTTGCCGTGGTGTAGAGCGGTTTATCGTCAGAGGGTCGGTTCAGGTCGATAACAAAGCGGGAATAATTACCCGCCAGGACACTGGCTCCCATCGCGCGAGCAAACTCATACAGGTGTGGAATATGCCAGTCCGTATCGCCCAGCGGCAGCGCCGCCTCGCTGAGACCTGCCGCCACTTCCGGCGTCAGGCGCGTCCCGGCATGGGGAATGCTGATCAGTAACGGTGAGGTGCCCGCCGTGAATTCATAGGGTTCGATGATAAGACTCATTGTTGAATATTTCCTCGTACGTTTCCGCGATAGACCACCGTGCAGGGCAGTTCTCCGCCCAGCCAGTAGACCAGCTCAGCCGGTCGCGAGAGCGGCCAGTGGATAAAATCGGCGACCTTGCCTGGTGCCAGCGTGCCGTGAGAGTTCTGCAAACCGAGTGCGCGCGCGCCGTGGCAGGTTACTCCGGCCAGCGCTTCTTCCGGTGTCAGGCCGAACAGCGTACAGCCCATGTTCAGCATCAGACGCAACGACAACACCGGAGAGGTGCCTGGGTTGGCATCGCTTGCCAGCGCCATCGGCACCTGATGCTGGCGAAAGAACGCTACCGGCGGCTGCTGTTTTTCGCGCAGCAAATAGAACGCGCCGGGCAGCAGCACGGCAACCGTCCCGTTGGCGGCCATCGCGATAGCATCGTCTTCGGTGGCATATTCCAGATGATCGGCTGACAGGGCGCCATGCCGGGCCGCCAGAGCGCTGCCGTGCAGCGAGGAGAGCTGCTCCGCATGCAGTTTAACTGGCAGACCCAAGGCTTTTGCTGCGTTGAACACCTGCTCAACCTGCGTGGGAGAGAACGCCAGATGCTCGCAAAACGCGTCGACCGCATCGGCCAGCTTTTCCCGGGCGACCATTGGCAGCAGGGTGTCGCAAATCAGGTGGATATATTCATCGGGCCGGTTTTTGTATTCGGGCGGGAGCGCATGCGCGGCAAGGCAGGTGGATTTAATCTCAACCGGCAGCAGGGTCGCTAATTTACGGATCACCCGCAGCATTTTCAGTTCGCTGTCGATGGACAGCCCATAGCCGGATTTAATCTCCACGCAGGTGACACCTTCCGCTAACAGCGGACGCAGGCGAAAGAGCGCCGATTCGAGCAGTTCCTCTTCCGTAGCCTGGCGGGTGGCGTTAACTGTGGAGATAATCCCACCGCCTGCTGCCGCGATATCCGCATAACTTACGCCATTGAGCCGTTGTTCGAATTCGGCGCTGCGGTTGCCGCCGAAGACCAGGTGGGTATGGCAGTCGACGAAACCGGGTGTGATGATCCCGCCTGCAAAGTCGTGCTGCTCGGCGTCGGGGAAGGGCGGGCAATCGGCGACCGGGCCGAGCCAGACAATGTTTCCGTCGGCTACGGCGATGGCCCCGTTTTCTATCTGGCTGTAGTGTCCGTTTTGCATCGTTACCAGCGTGGCACCGCGCCAGACGCTATCGCAACGGGCTGGCGGCGCTATGGAAAACGGCAAAGGTTCGGCTAACGACATGACAAACTCCAGGTTGGATTTATCTTGTATAGACAATTAAAGTCAACCTAACGCATAACCGAAAAAGCGGCAAGGCAAGCAGAAAGAGTTTTTTCTTATTGCTGGCGGGCTTGCATATTCAGGAAAGAGATAGCGGCCAGAAAGCCGCTATTGGGCACTAAGGGGATTAACCGTGGCTGGTGAAGCGGCCAAACAACTGGTAGCGCGAGCCGGGGTAAATCAGCCGGGCACAGGTGACGACGTGGCTTCCGCTCCAGGTGCGACGGTGAATAAGCAAACAAGGTTCGTGTTCCTGTAACTGCAGCAATTCG
This sequence comes from Phytobacter sp. V69, assembly GCF_965644215.1. Classification (NCBI taxonomy): domain Bacteria; kingdom Pseudomonadati; phylum Pseudomonadota; class Gammaproteobacteria; order Enterobacterales; family Enterobacteriaceae; genus Phytobacter; species Phytobacter sp. V69. The sequence continues at coordinate 20,133 of NZ_CBFFRL010000029.1, read as the reverse complement.
CGCTGTTCGTCGCTGGCGCTAACCGCCTCGACCCGGTGTTCGCCTGCGGTCAATGGGGAGACCTCCATCAGATAGGTGTAAGGCATCTGTTTGTTGAACACCTGACGCAGGTAATCCGGCGCGGCGGCCGGGTTCACAAAGCGGTCTTCGATTTGTACCGGCACGTTATTTTCGTAATGAACGATCTGCGAATAGAACAGGGTGTCGCCGGTGGCAATCCCCAACTGCATCGCCTGATCGGCATCGGCCTCGCGAGCTTCACACACCAGGATTTTACTGTCGTGGCGGTGGCCGCGCTGGGCGATTTCATCGGCGATATTGTGCACTTCCAGCATCGGCGTATCAGCCTTGGCCTCAGCCACGAAGGTGCCGACCCCTTGCATGCGGATAAGAAACCCTTCGCTGGTCAGTTCACGTAGCGCACGGTTAATGGTCATGCGGCTTACGCCAATCTCATTGACCAGTTCACTTTCCGACGGAATGCGTTGGTGAGGCTTCCAGGCACCGGACCGAATCTGGACGATGATCGCCTGCTTCACGCGCTGATAAATCGGGGCAGGGGCGTCGCTCATCGCGGCGACAAGCTGCATTGCACCGTTCGGTGAAGACTCCGACATATTTCTCACCTCTCAAAAGATCCACAGGTATCAGGAAAGTTTCCACAACGACGGGCTATTTTTCCCGCGAAGAGGATAAGCATACGTTGATGAAAACTAAAAAATAATAAAAAAAGCGATGTTGCAAGTTTACAGCCAATTCAGGCATATGTATATGTATAGACAAATTGGTTAAATGTTTGGCAATGGTTGCGTAAAATCGCGTGTCGGTTGCCTTCCCCTGCTCAGGAACGTTGTTATGCCTGCATATTTTGCACCACGTGCTTTGCTCGCCACGGGCTGGGCGCACAATGTCCGACTGGACGTTGATGATGTCGGTATGCTTACCGCCATTACCCCGGAAGCTTCCGCCAAGGATTGTATTCCGCTTTCTGGCCCGGTGGTACCGGGGATGCCAAACCTGCATTCCCATGCCTTTCAGCGGGTGATGGCCGGCCTTGCGGAAGTGGCGGGTGACCCGCAGGACAGTTTCTGGACCTGGCGGGATCTGATGTATCGCATGGTGCAGCGGTTGACGCCGGAACAGGTGGGCGTCATTGCTCGCCAGCTCTATATCGAAATGCTCAAAGGCGGTTATACCCAGGTCGCCGAATTCCACTATCTGCACAACGACACCAGCGGCAGTCCCTATGCCGATCGCGGCGAGATGACCGCTCACCTGAGCGCCGCCGCCGGGGATGTCGGTATTGGCCTGACGCTATTGCCGGTACTGTATAGCTACGCCGGATTTGGCGGACAACCTGTGCAGGCGGGGCAAAAACGCTTTATTCAGGATGCCGACGGCTATTTGCAGCAACAGGCGATCATTCACAGGCAAATCAACGGTAAAGCGCTGCAAAACCAGGGGCTCTGTTTCCACTCCCTGCGTGCGGTCACGCCGGAACAAATGCATCAGGTGTTACGCGCCAGCGACCCGACGCTCCCGGTGCATATCCACATCGCCGAGCAGCAAAAAGAGGTCAACGACTGCCTGAACTGGAGCGGTCAGCGCCCCATCAGCTGGCTGTATGACCATCTGGATATCGATGCCCGCTGGTGCCTCATCCATGCGACCCATGCGGATGCATCGGAAATAACGAAAATGGCGCAAAGCGGTGCGGTTGCTGGATTGTGTCCGACCACTGAAGCGAACCTTGGCGACGGCATTTTCCCCGGCGTGGACTATCTGGCGCAGGAAGGGCGCTGGGGGATTGGCTCAGACAGCCACGTCTCGCTCAACGTGGTGGAAGAGCTGCGTTGGCTGGAATATGGCCAGCGCCTGCGCGATCAGCGGCGTAACCGGCTGGTGGCAGAGGGGCAAACCCGCGTCGGGGATGTGCTTTACATCCAGGCACTGGCCGGTGGCGCACAGGCCTGCGGCGTACCGATAGGGCAGCTCACGGCAGGTTATCGCGCCGACTGGCTGGTGCTCGACGGGCAAGACCCTTATCTGGCGGCAGCAAAAGACAGCGAGCTGCTGAATCGCTGGCTGTTTGCTGGCCATGCCGGGCAGATTCGCGATGTCTATGTCGGCGGCGTGGCGCGCATTACCGATGGGCAACACCCGCAGCAGCAGGCCGTCGCCAGCGATTTCCTGCATCTGTTGCAACAGCTTTCCCGGGAGACAGCATGAACAGCTGGCATCCCTTTTCCCTGAATGAGCTAGCGGTCAGCCGCTGGCGCAATGGCGGGGGCGAAACCCGCGAGATCGTCAGTTGGCCGCTGAATACGCCGGAATTTGCCTGGCGTGCCAGCATCGCCACCATCGCGGTCGATGGCCCGTTTTCCGCCTTTCCTGGCATTGACCGCTCAATCACCTTACTGAGCGGAGAGGGTGTACATCTGTCGGACAACGGGCAGATTAACCATTCTCTGAATACCATCGGCGCACCGTTTCCATTCAGCGGCGATCTCGCACTTAACGCCCGTTTGTTCGGCGGCACAACCATGGATTTCAACCTGATGACCCGGCGCGGAGTCTGTTCGTCCCGCGTGGTTGCCCTGCGTGAGAGTGGGAAAGTCACACGAGGAAAAGGTGGCGTGTTGTATGCCATTGACGGTGACTGGCAACTGCCGGACGGCACCCGTTTTGGCAAGGGTGAGGGGTTCTGGTGGGCAGATGACGACTCACACGCGCAGGCGCAATGGCGGGTATCGCCGCTTGCAGATGCACAGGCTACACTTAATCTGCTTCTGTGGGCTTTGGTCACGGACTAACCTGGCGCAGGCTGCACTGAAATAGCGCGCCGGGCGCACTACTTTGATTCTTCCGACCCACGTTCAGTGGGCGAAAACAACGGTACAGGTGGACATCTGGACTGGCACAAAGCTTGCTTTATCTTAGTCAGCTTAATTGTATAGACAAGAATATACAGTGGCGTAATTTGCCGGTGGCAATTTGCTGCGCAGGCATTCCCCGAGACAGGTAATTTGGCAGGAGTGGCAGATGAGCAACATGATTTCCAGGACTGTACTAACGCATTCGTTATCTTTGTTAGGGCTGGCAGTGGCATTAGGTGGTGCGGCTAACACAGCAATGGCGGCAGAGACGCCAGTGACCATTGGGATTTCCGGCTGGACCGGCTTTGCGCCGTTGACCCTGGCCGACAAAGCGGGCATTTTCAAAAAGAACGGTCTGGATGTGACCCTGAAAATGGTCCCTCAGCAGTCCCGTCATCTGGCAATTGCCTCCGGTTCATTGCAGTGCGCGGCGACCACGGTCGAAACCTATCTCACCTGGAATGCCAGCGGTGTGCCCATCAAGCAAATTGTACAGCTGGATAAATCCTACGGTGCAGATGGCATTGCGGTGCGCAGCGGCATCAACAGCGTGGCGGACCTGAAAGGCAAAACGATCAGCGTCGATGCACCCGGTACCTCGTCCTATTTCCTGCTGGCGTGGATCCTCGATAAAAACGGCATGACGATGAAAGACGTCAAGCTCGCGACCTTAGGACCGGATGCCGCTGCACACGCCTTTATTGCCGGGCAGAATGATGCCGCCGTGACCTACGAACCGTACCTTTCCAACATTCGCCAGAGTCCGGATAAGGGCAAGATCCTGACCACCACGCTCCAGTACCCGATGGTCATGGACACCCTGGGTTGCACGCCGTCCTGGCTGGAGAAAAACCCGAAAGCGGCACAGGCGCTGGTCAATAGCTACTTCGAAGCGCTGGATATGATCAAAGCCGACCCGGATAAAGCCAATGAGATCATGGGCGCGGCGGTGAAAGAGACCGGTAAACAATTTGCCGAAGAGTCCAGCTACCTGCGCTGGCAGGATCGCGATGCGAACAAAAAATTCTTTAGCGGCGAGATCGTGAGCTTTACCAACGAGGCCGCGCGCCTGCTCACGGAGATGAAAATCCTGCGCAAAACGCCGGACATCAACACGTTGTATGACGCGAAGTACGTGGCTCAGCCATGAAGGACCACGATATGAACAGTCCTGTCAGTCAGGCCGCGGACTACGCCAGCAAGACCATGACAGACTTACGCGAGCCGGCACCTCTGCCGGCAAGCAAAAAGGTCTGGCATAACCCGATGATGGTGCCATTACGCCCCGTTGCGCCCCGGCACCGCTGGTTTTTGGGTTTCTGCTTCTTTGTGCTGTTTTTCGCTCTGTGGGCGCTGGTGACCTTCACCGGTCTGGTCGCGCCAACCTTCCTCGCAAGCCCGGCCAGCATGTTGCAGGAAGGGGTGTTGCTGTTTACCGATTTCGATTTCACCACCGATATTGGCATGACGGTGATGCGCGTGTTAGGTGGTTTTATCCTGGCCTGTGTTATCGCCGTACCGCTGGGAATCTGGATGGGCTCGTACAAACTTATCGAAGCGTTCTTCGAGCCGTTTGTCTCGTTTTGCCGCTATCTGCCTGCCTCGGCGTTTGTGCCTTTGCTGATCCTGTGGGCCGGTATTGGTGAAATGCAGAAAATCCTGGTGATTTTTATCGGCTCTTTCTTCCAGATAACCCTGATGGTTGCCGTTGCCGTGGGTGCCGCGCGTCGCGATTTGGTTGAGGCGGCCTACACGCTGGGTGCGACCAATAAAAGCGTGGTGCGTCGGGTGATTATTCCCGGGGCCGCGCCGGAAATCGCTGAGCTTTTGCGTCTGGTACTCGGCTGGGCGTGGACCTATGTCATCGTGGCGGAGCTTATCGGTTCATCCAGCGGGATAGGCCATATGATTGTCAACAGCCAGGCGTTACTCAACACCGGGCAAATGATCTTCGGCATTATCGTGATTGGCGGTATCGGCTTACTCTCCGACCTGCTGTTTAAAGCGGCCAACCGCCGCCTGTTTGTATGGAGTTCTCTGTAATGAGCTATCCAAAGCTGAGTGTTCGCCAGGTAGAACGCGTCTTTAGTGGCCCGAAAGGTGAGAAAACCCAGGCACTATTGCCAGTGGATTATCAGGTCAACGAGAACGATTTTATTACCATTCTTGGCCCGTCCGGCTGCGGTAAATCGACGCTGCTGCGCATTGTTGCCGGGCTGGATCAGCCCACGCGTGGTGAGGTCTGGCTGGATGGTGAACTGGTCGACGGTCCCGGTGCGGATCGCGGCATGGTGTTCCAGAGCTATACGCTTTTCCCGTGGCTGAACGTTGAGCAGAACATCCGCTTCGGTTTACAGGAACGCGGCGTCAGTAAAGCGGCGCAAAAGGAGCGCAGCGACTACTTTATTAATAAGGTTGGCCTGCGGGGTTTTGAGCATCACTTCCCACGGCAACTGTCTGGCGGCATGCAGCAACGCACCGCTATTGCCCGTGCGCTGGCCAATGACCCGAAAATTTTACTGATGGATGAACCCTTTGGCGCGCTCGACAACCAGACGCGCGTGATGATGCAGGAGCTGCTGCTCTCAATATGGGAATCGTCGCGCAAAACGGTGTTGTTTGTCACCCACGATATTGATGAAGCCATTTTTATGGCCAATAAAGTGGCGATTTTTAGCGCACGTCCGGGGCGAATCAAAACCGAGGTGGCGGTGAATTTCCCGCATCCGCGTGATTACACCTTAAAGACGTCGCCGGAGTTTATGGCGCTTAAGGCGCGGATAACGGAAGAGATCCGTAGCGAAACGATGCAGACCATGGACCATTGATAGCGCGTTTTTTTCTGCATCGCGTTGTCTTTTTTTGTCAGGTTGTGCATAAGCACCCGGTAGGCTGAGTCCTGACCGGGTATATTTCTAGCTTTGCTTGTATATACAGGAATAGATTATGGCTCCTTCATCCACCGATTTCACCCTTTGCCACCTGCTGCCGGGGCACGTCGACCTGCCCATGCTGCGCCAGATTTATCAGGGCAATGTCCACCTCGCGCTAGCGGAAGAAGCCCGAGCTGACGTACAGGCCTCGCAGGAGACAGTCACCCGCATTGTGGCATCGGGGGAAGTGGTGTACGGCATCAATACCGGGTTCGGCAAACTGGCTCAAACCCGTATTCCGGCTGAGCGCCTGGCGGAGCTACAGCGCAATCTGGTGCTGTCCCACAGTGTTGGAACCGGCAAGAATCTGGCGGATAACATCGTGCGTCTGGTGATGGCAACGAAAATCCTCAGCCTGTCGCGCGGCCATTCCGGGATTCGTATCGAGGTGATTGATGCCCTGATAACCCTCTTCAATGCCGGGGTTTACCCGTGCATTCCTGAGAAAGGGTCGGTCGGTGCATCCGGTGATTTAGCCCCGCTGGCGCATCTGTCTCTGATGCTGATCGGTGAAGGCACGGTGACGGTACAAGGTAAGACGATGTCTGCGCTGGAAGGGCTGGCGAGTGCGGGTGTGCGCCCGTTCGAGCTGGGGCCGAAAGAGGGCCTGGCGCTGCTTAACGGTACCCAGGTATCGACATCCCTCGCGCTGTCGGGGCTGTTTGAGGCCGAGCGCGTCTTTTCCGCCGGGCTGGTGGCGGGCGCGCTGTCACTGGAAGCCATTAAAGGCTCCGTTAAACCGCTGGACGCGCGTATTCACGAAGCCCGTGGGCAGCAGGGGCAGATTGCCGTGGCGGCTGCGCTGAGCAACGTGCTCGCCGGGAGCAACATTGTGACCTCCCATGCGTCATGTGGTCGCGTACAGGACCCGTATTCCATTCGCTGCGTGCCGCAGGTGATGGGCGCGTGCCTGGATAACTTGCACCACGCCGCACGCATTTTGCGCATTGAAGCCAACGCCGCATCCGATAACCCGCTGGTGTTTGCCGAAAATGGCGACGTGATTTCCGGCGGCAATTTCCACGCCGAGCCGGTGGCCTTCGCCGCCGACATTATTGCGTTGGCGATAGCGGAGATTGGCGCGATTTCTGAACGCCGTATGGCCCTGCTGCTCGATACCGGTTTGTCCGGTTTGCCGCCGTTCCTGGTGCGTGATGGCGGCGTTAACTCCGGCTTTATGATTGCCCAGGTCACCGCCGCTGCGCTGGCCTCGGAAAACAAATCGCTTGCCCACCCTGGCAGCGTCGACAGCCTGCCTACGTCTGCCAACCAGGAAGACCACGTCTCGATGGCGACATACGCCGCGCGCCGTCTGGGCGATATGTGCTTCAACACCAGCGTTGTGGTGGGCATTGAAGCGATGGCCGCTGCGCAGGGGATCGATTTCCATCGCCCTCTGCAAAGCTCAAATACGCTGGAAAACGAAATGCAGGCCATTCGCCAGAACGTCGCGTTCCTTGAAAAGGACCGCCTGATGGCTCCGGACGTCGAAATGATGCGCCTGTGGGCGTCCCGTGAACACTGGCCCGCCGAGATTGAAGCGCTGTTGCCGAGCTTCGCCTGATAACGCTGTGTAAAAAATGCAAATTTTATGAAGGAAACGAACATGAATGCGCCACACAAAAATGCCGAAGCCCGCGTTGTCCGTGCTCCCCAGGGGACCGAGCTGAGCTGCCAGAACTGGTTGATTGAAGCGGCCTACCGCATGATCCAGAACAACCTCGATCCGGATGTCGCCGAGCGCCCGGAAGACCTGGTGGTTTATGGTGGCATTGGCAAAGCGGCCCGTAACTGGCCGGCCTTTGAAGCCATCCTTGAAAGCCTGCGCAAGCTGCGTGAAGACGAAACTCTGTTGGTGCAGTCGGGCAAACCCGTCGGTGTTTTTCGCACCCACACTAACGCCCCACGCGTGTTGATAGCCAACTCCAATATCGTTCCCCACTGGGCGCACTGGGAACACTTCCACGAGCTGGATAAAGCCGGGCTGATGATGTACGGCCAGATGACCGCCGGTTCGTGGATATACATTGGTGCGCAGGGCATCGTGCAGGGTACCTACGAAACCTTCGCCGAAGCGGGTCGCCAGCATTACAACGACAGCCTGCGCGGCAAGTGGATTCTCACCGCCGGGCTGGGCGGTATGGGCGGCGCTCAGCCGCTGGCAGGCGTCCTGGCGGGCGCATGCGTACTGGCGATTGAATGCCAGGAATCACGCATCGATTTCCGTCTGCGCACGCGCTATCTCGATTACAAAACCCGCAGTCTGGATGAAGCCCTGACGATGATCGAAAAAGCCTGCGCCGAGAAAAAAGCCATCTCCGTTGGCCTGCTGGGCAATGCCGCCGAGCTGATGCCACAGCTGGCAGCGCGCGCGAAAGCCGGCGGTCTGCACCCGGACATCGTCACCGATCAAACCTCGGCGCACGATCCGCTCAACGGCTACCTGCCGGAAGGCTGGAGCCTGGAAAAATGGCAGCAGGCGCGTCAGTCTGACCCGCAATCGGTGGTGAAGGCGGCCCGCGCCTCGATGGCAAAACACGTACAGGCGATGCTCGATTTCCACGCCATGGGGATCCCGACCGTCGATTACGGCAACAATATTCGCCAGGTCGCCAAAGAAGAGGGCGTGACCAATGCTTTCGATTTCCCCGGCTTCGTACCGGCCTATATTCGTCCGTTATTCTGCGAGGGCAAGGGGCCATTCCGCTGGGTGGCGCTCTCCGGGGACCCGGAAGATATCTACAAAACCGACGCCAAACTGAAAGAACTTTTCCCGAATAACGCCAATCTGATCAACTGGCTGGACATGGCGCGCGAGCGTATTGCGTTCCAGGGGCTACCGGCACGTATCTGCTGGCTTGGTCTTGGCGAACGCCATCTTGCCGGGCTGGCATTCAACGAGATGGTACGCAATGGCGAACTGAAAGCGCCGATTGTCATTGGCCGTGACCACCTGGATACCGGCTCTGTGGCTTCACCCAACCGCGAAACGGAAGCGATGAAAGACGGTTCCGATGCGGTATCCGACTGGCCGCTTCTCAATGCGCTTCTCAATACCGCCGGGGGCGCGACCTGGGTCAGCCTGCACCACGGCGGCGGCGTGGGGATGGGCTTTTCGCAACATGCCGGGATGGTCATTGTTTGCGATGGCAGCAAAGAGGCGGATGAGCGTCTGGCGCGCGTGCTGTGGAATGACCCGGCCACGGGGGTGATGCGCCACGCGGATGCGGGCTATGAACAGGCCAAAGAGTGCGCGCAGCGTAATCACCTGAACTTACCGATGCTTTGATGATCAGCGCCGGATGGACGGTTTGCGTTCATCCGGCTTTCCTGAGGGATACGTAATGACGTTTGATGTCGCGGTTTCCGATCCACTCTTTGCTCTACAACAACAGACACTCAACAATCTTGCTCGCCCCACGGCACGCAGCCTGGGGTTATATAACGCGGGCCTGTCGGCAGAGACCGTGCGGCAGAAATATGGCGTAACGCATATCGCTAAACTGGCCAGTAATGAAAACCCGTTAGGTGCCAGCCCGCAGGTAGTATCGGCACTACGGATGGATGCCGGTTTCAGCGCGATCTATTCCGATGCCGCCAGCGCGCAGTTGCGTGATGTGCTGGCAGACGCTACCGGCGTGCACGCCGATAACATCGTTATGGGCAATGGTTCAGAAGATATCCTGCACATGCTGGCGCTGGCCTTTCTTAATCCTGGCGATCGCGTCGTTACGCTGATCCCGTCGTTTGGCCTGCACGAAATTTTCCCGCGCATGATGGGGGCAGATGTGACCCTGGTCGGGGTGGATCAACAGCAGCAATTTGACGTTTCGGCCTGGGAGCAGGCGCTCTCCACGCCCGCCAAAATGGTCATTTTCAGTAACCCGTCAAACCCGGTGGGCTGCATGCTCGATAAGCACGGTTTTGCCCGCATCATTGCCGCCGCACCCCAGGAGTGTGTGCTGGTGATTGATGAAGCCTATTTTGAATATTGCCAGGATGATCCGGATTATCCTGACAGCCTGCGGGTACTGGCGGCCCAAGCGCGCCCGTGGATCGTGCTGCGTACCTTTTCGAAAGCCTATGGGCTGGCGGGCCTGCGCGTGGGCTACGGCCTGGCGAGCCACCCTGAACTGGTCAATCTGCTCAATCGCGTGCGCACGCCCTTTAATATCAACCGCGCAGCGCAGGCAGCGGCCGTAGCGGCGTTAGGCGATCAGGCGCATGTAAAAGCGAGCATCGCTCTGGTGAGCGCGCAGCGCGAGAGGGTGGTAGCTGAACTGACTCGCCTCGGGTTTTACGTCGCCGCCTCGCATGCCAATTTCGTCTTCTTCGACTGTGGACGACCCGGCAGCGAGATGGCGCAGCAGTTGTTGCGCTATGGCGTGATTATCAAGCCGTGGCGCGAACCGGGCTATGAGCACTGGATCCGCGTGTCCATTGGCAACGAACAGGATAACCAGCAGTTTATCGACGCCATGAGCGCGATCCTCACTGAGGGGGCGGTTTGATGCAGACGACATATCAATCGGTGGCAGGTTTGATCATCACGGAGAGTCCATTATGCAGGCACTAAACATCATCTTCCCGGCGCAGATTTTGCGTGGCGCAGGGGTTATTGCACGTCTTGGCGAAGTATGTGCCGCATCAGGTAAACGTGCGCTGGTCATCGGCGGGCATGCCGGGCTGGCGGCAGTGAAAGAACACATTCGTCATCAACTGGCAGCCTCTGCGGTTGAGCTGGTGGGCTGGGAATGGTTTGGCGGCGTGTGCAGTGAAGAGAATATTCAGCGCCTGGCGCAGAAGGTCGAGGCTACGGGGGCGGATATCGTGATCGGCGTTGGCGGTGGGAAAGCGCTCGATACCAGCAAAGCCGTTTCGGTGCAGTCCCATGTGCCGGTGGTGACCATTCCGACGATTGCCGCAACCTGTGCCGCCGTGACGCCGCTGACCATCCGTTATCATGCCAACGGCCATTTTCGCGATCTTTTCCCTTTAGCGCAGGCGCCTGCCGCGGTCATTATCGACAGCGACATCCTGGCCACTGCGCCGCTGCGCTGGCTGGCAGCGGGGCTTGGCGATACCCTGGCGAAATGGTACGAGTTTCGCGCTATTAGCACGCAGCATCAGAATCATAGCGGTGTCGCGCAGGCATCCAGCGCTAACAGCCGTATTTGCTATGACCTGATTAACGCCCACGGCCCGGCCGCCTGCGACGCCGTGCGGGCGGGGAAATCCACGGCCGCGCTGGAACAGGTGCTTGACGCCATCTTTATGTTTGCCGGTCTGACGTCGCTGATGAGCAGCGGCGCACATGCCGCCGCCGCCCATGCCATTTATGAAGGCTTCACGGTTTGCGATAAAACCCGCGAATTCGGTCACGGCCTGCTGGTGGGCTTTGGCAACCTGTGCCTGCTGGCGCTGGAAAATCGCAGTGATGATGAGTTGCTTGAAGCGGTGCGCCTGGCCCACGCCTGTGCGGTGCCGCTACGCCTGAGCGACATTGCCGCGCTGAATGCCGACGAACTCGAACAGATTGTGCAAATGTCACTGCATGCGCCGGATATGGAAAACATGCCGGTGAAGGTCACCGCGCACGCGCTATACCAGGCAATTTCCCGCGTTGAAACGATGGCAGCCTTGGTATAATTCGACGGCGTTTTACGTAATTTCCCCCCAAAGGGTTGGCAGCGATGTCAGCCCTTTTTCATTCTGTTGCACACCGTTAATGCCCTGTGGTGGTGCGTTACGCCCCAAATTGTCGCAGGATTCACCGATAAATTTCGCAGATGATCACAGTTCCAGAATTATATTTTAGCGATGCATAATTTTTCTGATTTTCTCTCCGTAATCCAGACTTCACCTAATATTATTCACTTTTTATGCAATTTAACTGAATAGCGTCAGGTTGTAACTTATTGATATTCCGTTGTCAGACCGCGTTTATGCATTTTGGCGACTGGCTGGCACGCCCTGTGCAATATACATTTACAGCGTAAATACTTATATTTTTTAACATATGTTCAACCAATTATTTACCGGATGAGGTCGCTATGTCGCAGTCAATTACGCGTGAGAACTTTGATGAATGGATGATGCCTGTGTACGCGCCAGCGCCTTTCATTCCGGTCCGTGGCGAGGGTTCTCGCCTTTGGGATCAGGACGATAAAGAGTACATCGATTTTGCAGGCGGTATTGCCGTTAACGCACTGGGCCATGCTCACCCGGCGTTGTGCAACGCGCTGAGCGAGCAGGCATCGCGCTTCTGGCATACCGGCAACGGCTATACCAATGAACCGGTATTACGTCTGGCGAAACGCCTTATCGACGCCACTTTTGCCGATAAAGTGTTTTTCTGTAACTCCGGGGCGGAAGGCAACGAAGCCGCGCTCAAACTGGCGCGCAAATATGCGCACGATACCTTTGGCGGCAACAAAACCGGCATTGTGGCGTTCAAAAACGCTTTCCATGGCCGCACGCTGTTTACCGTGAGTGCGGGCGGTCAGCCTGCTTATTCGCAGGATTTTGCGCCATTGCCGCCGGATATTGCTCATGCTCAGTACAACGACCTGGCGTCTGCCAGCGCGCTGATTAATGACGATACCTGTGCGGTGATCGTCGAACCGATGCAGGGTGAGGGGGGCGTGGTGCCTGCCAGCCCGGCGTTCTTACAGGGGCTGCGTGAACTGTGCGACCAGCATAATGCGCTGCTGATTTTTGATGAGGTCCAGACCGGCGTGGGCCGCACGGGTGAGCTCTATGCCTACATGCACTATGGCGTGACCCCGGATGTGCTGACCACCGCCAAAGCGCTGGGCGGCGGTTTCCCGGTGGCGGCAATGCTGGCCCAGGAAAAATATGCCCGCGTGATGACCGTTGGCACCCACGGCACCACTTACGGCGGTAACCCGCTGGCGTCTGCGGTGGCCGGAGCGGTGCTGGATATCGTCAATACTCGTCAGACGCTGGACGGCGTGAAACAGCGCAACCAGTGGTTTAACGAACAACTGCAGGCCATTAATACGCGCTGCGGCCTGTTTGGTGAAATTCGTGGCCTCGGGCTGTTGATTGGCTGTGAGCTGAAAGCCGAGTACGCCGGAAAAGCGAAACAGATTTCGCAACTGGCGGCGGCAGAAGGGGCAATGGTGCTGATTGCCGGGGCCAACGTGGTGCGTTTCGCTCCGGCGCTCAATATCAGCGAAGACGAAGTGTCACGTGGGCTGGCGCGTTTTGGTATCGCCTGCGACAAATTCCTTGCGGGGTGTACATCATGATGGTGATCCGTCCTGTTGAACGCGCCGATCTTCCGGCGTTATTGGCGCTGGCAGGAAAAACAGGCGGCGGGTTAACCTCGCTGCCTGCGGACGAAGCCACGCTATCGGAACGCATTGAGCGAGCCCTGAAAACCTGGAGTGGGGAGCTGGAGAAAAGCGACCAGGGGTATGTTTTCGTGCTTGAAGTGGTAGAAACCGGCGAAGTGGCCGGGATCTGCGCCATTGAAGTGGCCGTTGGCCTTAACGATCCCTGGTATAACTACCGCGTCGGTACGCTGGTACATGCCTCAAAAGAACTCAATGTGTATAACGCGCTTCCGACGCTGTTCCTCAGTAACGACCATACGGGTAGCAGCGAGCTCTGCACCTTATTCCTCGACCCGGCCTGGCGCAAAGAGGGCAACGGCTATCTGCTCTCTAAATCGCGCTTTATGTTTATGGCGGCATTCCGCGAGCGCTTTAACGAAAAAGTGGTGGCGGAGATGCGTGGGGTGATTGACGAAACCGGCTACTCCCCGTTCTGGGAGAGTCTCGGCAAACGTTTCTTTTCCATGGAATTCTCCCGTGCGGACTACCTGTGCGGCACCGGGCAAAAGGCGTTTATCGCCGAGCTGATGCCCAAACACCCGATCTACACCGATTTTCTCTCGCCCGAAGCGCAGGCGGTGATTGGCGCAGTGCATCCGCAAACGGCACCGGCCCGCGCGGTGCTGGAAAAAGAGGGTTTTCGCTACTGTAACTATGTCGATATTTTCGACGGCGGGCCAACGCTGGAGTGCGATATCGACCGCGTGCGTGCCATTCGCAAAAGCCGTCTGGTGGATGTGGCGGAAGGCCAGCCAGCGCCAGGCGAATGGCCAGCCTGCATGGTCGCCAACGAGCAATATCACCACTTTAGAGCCATGCTTATCTATGCCGATCCGACAACGGAGCGACTGGTGCTGAGCGCCGCACAACTTGATGCACTGAAATGTAAACCGGGCGACAAAGTGCGTCTGGTACGCCTGTGCGCAGAGGATAAAAAATCATGAATCAATGGATAAACGGCGAGTGGGTTGCGGGTCAGGGTGCCCGCCGCGTCAAAACGAACCCGGTGAGTAATGAAGCCCTGTGGCACGGATATGATGCGGATGCCGCTCAGGTTGCACACGCCTGCCAGGTTGCGCGCGCCGCGTTTCCGGGATGGGCAAAACTGGCGTTTACCCAGCGTCAGGCGATTGTGGAAAAATTTGCCGCACTGCTGGAAGCCAACAAAAGCACACTGGCCGACATTATCGCTCGTGAAACGGGCAAACCGCGTTGGGAAGCGACCACCGAAATCACGGCGATGATCAACAAAGCCACCATTTCGGTGAAAGCCTACCATGCACGAACCGGCACGCAGCACACGGAAATGCCGGACGGGGCGGCAACGCTGCGCCACCGTCCCCATGGCGTACTGGCGGTGTTTGGTCCCTACAATTTCCCCGGCCATTTACCCAACGGGCATATCATTCCGGCCTTGCTGGCGGGCAACACGCTGATTTTCAAACCCAGCGAGCTGACGCCGTGGACCGGCGAGGCGGTGGTGAAACTCTGGGAACAGGCCGGGTTGCCGCCGGGCGTGCTGAACCTGGTGCAGGGCGGACGGGAAACCGGGCAGGCGCTCAGCTCCCTGGAGGGCATTGACGGTCTGCTGTTTACCGGTAGCGCCAATACCGGCTTCCAGCTACACCGCCAGCTTGCCGGGCAGCCGGAGAAAATCCTCGCACTCGAGATGGGCGGTAATAACCCGTTAATTGTTGAAGACCCGGCAGATCTGGATGCGGCCGTGCATCTGACCATCCAGTCGGCCTTTATCACCGCCGGGCAGCGCTGTACGTGCGCGCGTCGCCTGCTGGTGAAACGGGGCGAAGCGGGGGATGAGTTTCTGCGCCGTCTGGTGGAGGTTTCCGCGCGTTTGACGCCTGCGGCCTGGGATGCGGATCCGCAGCCCTTCTTCGGCGGGCTGATTTCAGTGCAGGCGGCGTTGCATGTCTATCAGGCCTGGCAGGGCCATGTGGAGCGGGGCGGCAAAACCTTGCTTGAGCCGCATCTTCTGAAGGCCGGCACCTCGCTGCTCACCCCCGGCATTATTGAGATGTCGGATGCGCAGAGTGTGCCGGACGAAGAAGTCTTCGGTCCGCTGCTGTGCGTCTGGCGCTATGACGACTTTGAAGAGGCTATTGCGCTGGCAAACAACACGCGCTACGGGCTGGCCTGCGGGTTGATTTCACCGGACCGGGAGCAATTCGACCAGTTGTTGCTGGAAGCACGTGCCGGGATCGTCAACTGGAACAAGCCGCTTACCGGGGCCGCCAGTACCGCGCCATTTGGCGGCGTGGGGGCGTCGGGTAACCATCGTGCCAGCGCCTGGTATGCCGCTGATTATTGCGCGTGGCCGATGGCGAGCCTGGAGTCGGCAGAACTGGCCTTGCCGCAAACGCTCAGCCCGGGGCTGGATTTCAGCCGGGAGGAGACGCGATGAAAGCGCGTGAAGTCAATTTTGATGGCCTGGTGGGCTTGACGCATCATTATGCCGGACTGTCGTTCGGCAATGAGGCGTCGACCAAACACCGTAACCGGGTGTCTAACCCGAAGCTGGCGGCGAAGCAGGGGCTGTTAAAGATGAAAGCCCTTGCCGACGCCGGTTTTCCGCAGGCGGTGATCCCGCCGCAGGAAAGGCCGAACGTGCCGGTTCTGCGCCAGTTGGGTTTTAGTGGAAGCGATGAGCAGGTGGTTGAGAAGGCCGCCGCACAGGCACCGCAATTGCTCTCTGCGGCCAGCTCCGCATCGTCAATGTGGGTGGCGAACGCGGCAACGGTGTGCCCCTCTGCCGATGCGCTTGACGGGCGGGTGCATTTGACGGTAGCCAACCTGAATAACAAATTTCATCGGGCCATCGAAGCGCCGACCACCGAAGCCGTGCTGAAAGCCATCTTCCGTGACGAGCGTACGTTTTCAGTCCACGCCGCATTGCCGCAGGTAGCGATGCTGGGCGATGAAGGGGCGGCGAACCATAATCGCCTCGGTGGTGATTACGGCGAGCAGGGTGTTCAGCTGTTCGTTTATGGCCGTGAAGAGGGCAGCAATGCCGCACCGGGTCGCTATCCGGCGCGCCAGACGCTGGAAGCCAGCCAGGCGGTCGCGCGGCTTAATCAGGTCTCTCCACGACAGGTGATTTTCGCCCAGCAAAATCCTGCTGTCATCGATCAGGGCGTGTTCCATAATGATGTTATCGCGGTATCGAATCGGCAGGTGCTTTTCTGCCATGAGCAGGCATTTTTGCAGCAACAGGCGTTGTTTAGCCAGTTGCGTGCACGGGTGCCGGGCTTTATGGCGCTGGAAGTGCCCGATGCCGAGGTGTCGGTCAGCGATGCGGTGGCAACGTATCTGTTTAACAGTCAGCTATTGAGCCGGGAAGATGGCAGCATGGCGCTCGTTCTGCCTCAGGAATCCCGTGAGCATCCTGGCGTCTGGCGCTATCTGACAACACTGCGGGAGCAGGATAATCCCATCAGCGAACTCAAGGTATTCGACCTGCGCGAAAGTATGTCCAACGGCGGTGGCCCGGCGTGTTTGCGCCTGCGCGTGGTGCTGACGGATGACGAAACGCGGGTGGTGAATCCGGCCGTCATGATGAACGATGGGCTGTTCAGCGCACTGGATGGCTGGATTGAGCGCTATTATCGTGACCGGTTGACCCAGGCCGATCTGGCCGATCCCCTGCTGTTGCGGGAGAGTCGCGAGGCGCTGGATACGTTGACGCAAATGTTGAGATTAGGTTCCGTTTATCCCTTCCAGCAGTGAAAGGAGGCCGTATGGACAATTTTCTCGCAATGACGCTGTCAGGTGAAATGCCGCGCAAAACGGTAGGTGATGCCAGCGCGATTCACTGGGTGTGGCATGATCAGGGCATCCTGGAGCTGGTGCCCCCAAAGCCGGCTAAGCGGGCGCTGGTGCTCTCTTGTGCCATTCACGGCAATGAGACTGCGCCGGTGGAGATCCTGGATGGGCTGTTGCAGCAGCTTCTGAACGGCACGCTGGAACTGAGCTGGCGGCTGCTGATTATTATCGGCAACCCGCAGGCGCTGAGACAGAATAAGCGTTTCTTACACAGCGATCTTAACCGCATGTTTGGTGAACGCTGGCAAGGGTTCCCCGCCAGCGATGAAACGATCCGCGCCGCGCAGCTCGAGCGGGCGATCACCCATTTTTACAACGAGGATGACGAAGAGCGCTGGCTCCTGGATTTGCACACCGCAATTCGGGGGTCGCATCATGTGCGTTTCGGGGTGCTGCCAATGCGTGCTGAACCCTGGGATGAAATCTTTCTCAAATGGCTGGGAGATGCCGGGCTGGAAGCGCTGGTTTTCCATCAGGCGCCGGCGGGAACCTTTACCCATTTCACCTGCGAAGCGTTCGAGGCAGAAGCCTGCACGCTGGAACTCGGCAAAGCGTTGCCGTTTGGTGAAAACGATCTGCACCAGTTTGAGCGTACCCGTTTAGCACTGGCAGCGCTGCTTTCCGGGGATGTTGTGCCGGAAGCGGAAACCGCGCCGTTGCGCTATCGCGTGGTGCAGCAGTTAACGCGGCACAGTGAAGAGTTTGTGCTGTATATGTCGGATGAGACCCTGAATTTCACTCCCTTTGCGGCAGGTACGCTGCTGGCAGAAGATCGTGGTGAGCGCTACGTCGTGCAGCGCGATCGGGAATATGTGTTGTTCCCTAATCCCAAGGTGGCGGTGGGGCTACGGGCGGGGTTGATGCTCGAGCGTATGAGTTAATCTTTTGTCTTTATGACGGAAAAAAACAGGCCCGGACAATCAATCCGGGCCTGTTTTATATGTATCCACCAGGGGGCAGGCTAACGCATGTTAAGGCTTAGCTTGCCAGGGGAACATAATCATCGGACTGGATAAAATGGTTAATCAGTTGAATCATTAATTGCCCTGAAAGGCCACGCATGCATTCATAGCTCTTGCCTTTTGGGCACCACTCGGCAAAGGACTGCCCACTGGTTTCTTTGGGGTTTGTGCTTACAAGTCTGCCGCAGGGGCCGTATTGTGGGCAGGCAACATCAATACCTAATGCATTCCAGCCCTGTTCGCCGTTCCTGAATGGCAAGCGGTTTTTGGCCTCTATCTGTGAATAAATAGAAATGATTCCGATCGACGTCATACCCGCCAGGGCTACCGGGCCAGAATCGCAGGCGATTAATAACGTGCAGTGGTGCATAAAATAGATGGTTTCCATAATCGAAAACGCATTTATTGCAGAAATGGCCTGGGGATTATTAATGGTCATCATGCTGCGTTTATGACTGTTATTTTTGTCACTACCAATAACAACCACTTGCCATCCCGTCGCGAGCATATGATCGGTTACGGTATTCCAGCCCTCTTCTGTCCATGTCCGATTTGGCGCACCGATGTTCGGGTGCACCAGCACAGTTTTGCCCGGGTTAAGATTGTGTTCTTTGATGAAAGCATCGACACGGGTTGTATCAAGGTGACTTAAATCCAGTTTCGGCTGTAAATTGGTTTCCTGCCATCGGCTCCCAAACTCATCCAGGAAGGCCAGAGACATATGTTTTGGCGCCAGAATATGATCCCATTTATCGAAGATATGAATCTTGTCTAGCATACCTACTTTTTCAATTAGTTTGCTTTTCCCTTCCGTAACGGAATTCATTGGCCAAAAGTAATCTACTGCCGTACAGGCTAAGGCCATATCCTCAAAAAGCTCATTTGCGATAAGTACAAACTTATCGGTTGTCTGCGCTTTAAGCGCGGTGAGTGCACCCAGAGCAAAAACGACGTCCCCCATGGATGCGGCACAGCGAAAAATGCGCAAATTGTCAGGAGACAAAAGATCAGTGTTATCAACAAAATCGATGGTTTTATTGTTCGCAAAGCAGGCGAATTTGTCGGTGAGTTGTTCTAAGGACTTATCCTCCACGCTCGGCAATGTCAAAATGACATTGTGACCACTCATCAAAAACATTTCAGTACATAGTTCCCCTGCAATGTTCTGTGGGAGCAGGCCACACATATCAAGAAAAACGAGCGGAAGCGTGTTTGGCAGATGCATGATTTGTAAATCATGTGGGCAGGTGACATCTTTCCTTCCTCCCCACAAAAGAAGTTTTTTAAAATCATAATCTGGATTTGAACATAATTTGCCAATGATATTGTTAATGTTTTCCTGGCAATCTCGCACGGAATAATCATTTTTAAGAATAATTAATAATGTATTGCTATCGACAAAGTTGCGTGCCTTTTCGATTTCGGAGGAAGTAAAAAGATCGGTTTTTAAATTTTTACTGGTCGATAATGATGAAATGGTTAATCCGTTTTCGGTAAATTGAGTGGCATCAGGTGAATAATATACTGTGTCGTAAATCTTTCCGAAGGAGTAGGTAACGACAGAATTCCATCCTCTTGTCGAAATAAGATTTTCTTTTTTTGTGAATATTTTATCTTGCAAGTGTTGAGCATATGTGCCGATCGCATTTTTACGCTGTGAGTTAGGCAGTGTAAGTAACGTATTACGCGTTATGATCGACAGCGGGTCATCTTCATAGATACGGAGATGTGTCTTATTTTGGGGATGGTGCGATTTGCACAAGATCGTACTAATATCTTCCGCGTTGCGCGTGCCAAAATGAAGATAAACAGTTGGCACGGACTTCTGACTAATCCCAAGCAGGATATCGTTTACGACATCAGCGAAGTTCGCGTAAGTAATAGTGATAATCGTGACATTGCTTTTTTCTTTAAATTCATCCTTGTAATCTAATGTTTGTCGTAATATAAAAATATGCGAGCTGGCATCGCTAATTTTTTCAGCCAGATCGATTGCCTGCATGCTAAACGCAGATGGGCTCGTTTCAATATAAAAATGGAACTTCATCTTTTCAATTCCTCAAAGAGCCGTCCTTAGCATAACTGAACGGCGGATTCAACTCCGAAGTGCAACGCTAAGCCGCCAATCTTAGCTCTGCAAACACCACAGACGGTTGCCTGAATC
>NZ_CBFFRL010000028.1:0-34682 GCF_965644215.1 Phytobacter sp. V69 | reverse complement strand
ACTTATCGGTAGTTAACCCTTCCTCCTACACTCTCCACAATCATGTCCGAGCGTTGCACTTATTATCTGAATTCGCGAAAGAGCAGTAAGTGAATCAATTCAGCGTAATTGATGTAAATCAAATATCATAATTGCCATTAATAAGTAAAACTGATCGATAAGGGTGATATTAATTGGCGGAAATCTTATTTAATGATCAAAATAACCGTCAGGATCGCAATTTGACTTAGGAAACGACGTAAACTGCGATTTAGCCAGCGCCATGATATAACTTTTACTTATAGTAGAGAGCGACAAGGTAAATTGTCTGGAAGCGCGGAAAATGCCACATCGGGCACGCCGTTCGGCTGATATTCGACTAAGGTTTTCACAAGGTTGGCTACTGCGGCCTCGCTTTTCACCCGCTATGGAGAACAATTGATGACAAGACCAGATTTGCGCCGGCAGCGCACGTTGTATCTTGCAATGCACATCGCGCTGGGTGGCGCCTTGCTTTCCTTTATACCGTCAGCTCTGGCGGCGGAAGCATCCAATACCCCACAGTCACCGGATATCCTGCTCGGCCCGTTATTTAGCGACGTACAAAGCGCCAAACTGTTTCCCGATCAGAAAACCTTCGCCGATGCGGTGCCCAAAGGCGACCCGCTGATGATCCTGGCGGATTACCGCATGCAGCGAAACCAGACCAGCTTTGATCTGCGCCACTTCGTGAACGTCAACTTTGAGCTGCCAAAGGAAGGGGAAAAGTATGTGCCGCCGGAAGGGCAGAACCTGCGTGAACACATTGATGGCCTGTGGCCGGTGCTGACGCGCACGACGGATAAAGCCGGCAGCAAGTGGGACTCTTTACTGCCGTTACCGAAACCATACGTGGTCCCGGGCGGCCGATTCCGCGAGGTTTACTACTGGGATAGCTATTTCACCATGTTAGGACTGGCGGAAAGCGGCCACTGGGACAAAATCGAAGACATGGTGGCCAACTTCGCCTATGAAATTGATACCTGGGGACACATTCCCAACGGCAACCGCAGCTACTATCTGAGCCGCTCACAGCCGCCTTTCTTTGCCTTTATGGTGGAGTTACTGGCCACACACGACGGCGATGAGGTGCTGAAAACCTGTTGCCGCAGCTGGAAAAAGAGTACCGCTACTGGATGGACGGCGCCGATGGGCTGCAAAACGGCCAGGCCAACAAACGGGTAGTCAAACTGGATGACGGCTCGGTACTGAACCGCTACTGGGATGATAAAGACACACCGCGCCCGGAATCCTGGCTGGATGATGTCACTACCGCGAAGAACAACCCTAACCGCCCGGCAACGGAGATCTATCGTGACCTGCGTTCTGCTGCCGCGTCGGGCTGGGATTTCAGCTCTCGCTGGATGGACAACCCTAATCAGCTGGGGACCATTCGCACCACCAGCATTGTGCCGGTGGATTTGAACGCGCTGATGTTCAAACTGGAAAAAATGATCGCCCGTGCCAGCCAGGCGTCTGGCGACAGCGCCAAAGCAAGTCAGTATGAAGCACTGGCCGCCGCCCGCCAAAAAGGCATAGAAGCGAATCTGTGGAATGATAAGGAAGGCTGGTACGCCGATTACGATCTGAAAACCAAAAAGGTGCGTAATCAGTTGACGGCAGCCGCCCTCTTCCCGCTGTACGTGAATGCCGCCGCTAAAGACAGGGCCGCCAAAGTGGCAGCGGCAACCCAGTCGCGCTTACTGAAACCGGGCGGGATCGCCACGACGACGGTCAATAGTGGCCAGCAGTGGGATGCACCGAACGGCTGGGCACCGCTGCAATGGGTCGCCGTGGCCGGTTTGCAAAACTACGACCAGAAAAAGCTGTCGATGGATGTCACCTGGCGCTTCCTCTCGAACGTGCAGCATACCTATGACCGCGAGAAGAAGCTGGTGGAGAAATATGATGTTAGCAGCACCGGGACTGGTGGTGGTGGCGGTGAGTATCCGCTGCAGGACGGTTTCGGCTGGACGAATGGTGTGACGCTGAAAATGCTGGATTTGGTCTGCCCGAAAGAGCAGCCCTGTGACAGCCTGCCAGCTAAAGAACCTGTCGCGCAAACCGTAACGGAGCCACAAAAGACAGCTGAGCCGCAAAAAGCCGCGGCACAATAATCGAGTAATAAAAGAAAAGGCTGGTGAGCGAACTCACCGGCCTTATTAATTCACGTTATCTCTTAGTTTCGCCGTAACATTCTGAATACCGCCAGCACGATAATCGCGCCGACCACCGCGACCGCGAAGCTGTGGAAATCAAAACCGGTCACATCGCCGCCAAAACCAAAGCGAGTCGCCAGCCAGCCGCCGACTACCGCACCCACTATCCCGAGGATACAGGTCAAAATAAAGCCGCCGCCATCCCGGCCTGGCATGATCAATTTTGCGATAACCCCTGCAATCAGACCAAAAACAATCCACGCGATGATGCCCATTTTCGTCTCTCCTGCTACAACGTCATGTGTACGTATCGAGCATAATGCCGGCACGTTGACTAAAGTATAGGCGATGGCGTGAAAAACATTTTCATCTCACACACTTAATTGCAATTCACTGGAAAAATTTTTACGGATTTGTCTTAAGAATTTTCTGGGATTGCCGATAGTGCATCAAGACTGTCTGTCAGTGATCAAGGAGCCTTTCGGCGTGAGTAAGTACAGTGAGCAGTTCCTGAAAAATAGTCCGTTAGCCATTCTGGGCGTATTACGCGACTTGCAGAAAGGCCAGGTGCCTGTGTGCATCGCGTGGCCGAGCGGGCAATTCATCAGTAAAATCCTTGAGGTGAACCCCGATGAGCTGATCATGGACTTTGGTAGTCAGGAGTTTGAGAACACGGCCGTGCAGCGTGCCGCCAAAGTGACGATCACCGCCGAGACACAGGGTGCCAAAGTCGAATTTACGCTGCCTGCCCTGCAGAGCGGCGATTTTCAGGACTTACCTGCTTTCATCGCTGAACTGCCAGATAGCCTCTATTTTATTCAGCGTCGCGAGTATTTTCGTATCAACGCCCCGCTGCAACCGGCCTATTTCTGTAAGGCCAAAATGCCGGACAAAAAAACAGAGCTACGTTTTCGTCTGTTCGACCTTTCGCTTGGCGGCATGGGCGCATTGCTGGACGGTGCGATGCCGGAAGGTTTGCAGGCCGGGATGCGTTTTAGCCAGATAGAGCTGGATATGGCCTCCTGGGGGCAGTTCTATTTTGACGCCCAGCTGATTGCCATCGGCGAGCGAAAAGTGGTTGACGGTAAAAACGAAACCATCACCACGCCGCGTCTGAGCTTTCGCTTCCTTAACGTCAGCCCCGGCGTTGAGCGCGAACTCCAGCGAATTATCTTTGCGCTGGAGCGCGAAGCCCGCGAACGCGCCAACCGGGTGCGCTAAAAAAAGACCCGCTCAGTTGGCGGGTCTTTTTGCATTTACATCGCATTCATCGCTTTTTGCACTTTCCAGATATAACGCGGCGCCTGCGGTGCCGGGTGATTTTCGACCACGTGCTCAAAGAAGCCGTCGGCGCTCAGATCGTTAATCTTGCTGATGGCTTTTTTTCTGTCGGATGAGAATGTGCGCAGCAGCGCCCCTGCGCCGTTCACATACGAAACAACCAGCGCATACTGCATCACCTGCGGGTCTTTTATCCCCGCCAGTACGCCGTGTTCCATGATGCTCAGATAAGCTGCACCCATGGAGATATTACGCTCCGGGTTTTTCAGATCGCTGGTCGAGGGTTCCCCGCCCCAGCCCATGTAGCGGTACACTTCGCGCCCGGAGGTCGACGCTTTCAACTGCATCAGCCCCACGGCGTTTGATTTGCTGATAAGGTTAGGGTTGCCGCCTGACTCAACCGCAATCATCGCGGTAATCAAACGCGGACTGACGCCCCACGCCGCCCCCGCTTTCTCGCTAATTGGCATCCACTGCATCGCCCGTTTTACCGGTACTTCCGGATTCCAGTCCGGGTTACGGTAATCAGAGTGCTTCGAGCTACACCCTGCCAACAGCACAATCAAAAAAGCAAACCATCTCAATTTCACACGCAATCCTTCTTTGGTGAACGCATCACTACGGATGACAACAAACAGAGTTAGCGGCATGATAACCGTTTCCAATTAGATGTCAGCAAGGAATTGCCATGTCCAGGTTTCATTTGATCGCGCCTTCCGGCTATTGCATTAACCAGCAAGCCGCAGCGCTCGGCGTTCAACGGCTGACCTCGCAGGGGCATCAGGTGGATAACCGTGATGTCATTACGCGCCGCGATCAGCGCTTTGCCGGCCCGGACAGCGAACGACTCAATGACCTCAACGCGCTGGTTGAACTGGATGGCGAGGATGTTATCGTCCTGCCCGTTCGCGGCGGCTATGGCGCAAGCCGGCTACTGGAATACATCGACTGGGAAGGCCTTGCCCGCCGCCAACAATCGCAGCCGCTGCTTATCTGTGGTCACAGCGATTTCACGGCGGTGCAGATGGGCTTATTCGCCCAGGGCGGCGTTATCACCTTTAGCGGCCCGATGCTGGCGGCCAACTTCGGCGCACCGACGCTCAATGACTTTACCGAGCGTCATTTCTGGCAGGCGCTGCGCCAGCCTGAACTGACCGTTGAGTGGAATGGCGAAGGCCCTCGCTGCCACACCCAGGGCTCGCTGTGGGGAGGCAATCTGGCGATGCTGATTTCGCTTGTCGGCACCCCGTGGCTGCCAGCCATTGAGAACGGCATTCTGGTGGTCGAGGATATCAATGAGCATCCTTTCCGTGTGGAACGTATGCTATTGCAGTTGCTACATTGCGGCATTCTCACGCGCCAGAACGCGCTGGTGTTGGGCAGTTTCACCAGCGCCGCCCCCAACGACTACGATGCAGGCTACAATCTTAATAAGATGGTGGAATACCTGCGAAGCCGGCTTTCGATTCCGGTGGTCACAGGGCTGGCGTTTGGTCACGAGCAACAAACCGTTACGCTGCCAATGGGCGCACACGCGGTGTTAGAGCATGATGGGCGTACAATACTGACCGTTTCCGGTCATCCCGTATTAAGCGCATAAAAAAAACATTTAAACGACTGATTAAATCCGCATTTCTGCCGTTAATATAAAACAGGTTTTTAAACTTTAGCCGCTTAGCGTGCCCGACGCGCTGAGCGGCTGAAGTTTTCACAGTTTTCCGGGTAAGAGGAGAAGCACAACATTGGATGCAGCGGCGGTAATTAGTCTGTTTATTCTGGGTTCAGTACTTGTAACCTGCAGTATTTTATTAAGTTCTTTCTCTTCCCGTCTCGGTATCCCGATCCTCGTTATCTTTCTGGCCATTGGCATGCTGGCCGGCATTGACGGTATTGGCGGCATTCCGTTCGACAATTATCCGTTCGCCTACATGGTCAGTAACCTCGCGCTGGCGGTGATTTTGCTCGATGGCGGGATGCGAACCCAGGCCAGTTCTTTTCGCGTGGCGCTGTGGCCCGCCCTGTCGCTGGCGACCGTCGGGGTGCTGATCACCTCAGGGCTGACCGGCATGATGGCGGCCTGGCTGTTCCACCTCAACATAATGGAAGGGCTGTTGATCGGGGCGATCGTGGGCTCCACCGATGCGGCGGCCGTGTTCTCACTGCTGGGCGGCAAAGGGCTGAACGAACGTGTCGGCTCGACGCTGGAAATTGAATCCGGCAGCAATGACCCGATGGCGGTTTTTCTGACCATCACGCTTATCGAGATGATTCAGCAGCACCATGTCGGGCTGAGCTGGACCTTCGTCGTACACATTATTCAGCAGTTTGGACTGGGTATCGTGCTGGGACTCGGAGGCGGCTATCTGCTGCAACAGATGATCAACCGTATTGCCCTGCCGCCCGGACTCTATCCGCTGCTGGCCTTGAGCGGCGGTATTCTGGTGTTTGCGGTCACTACCGCCATTGAAGGCAGCGGGATCCTTGCGGTCTATCTGTGTGGCTTTGTGCTGGGTAATCGCCCGATTCGCAACCGTTATGCTATTCAGCAGAATTTCGATGGTCTGGCCTGGCTGGCGCAAATCGGCATGTTCCTCGTGCTGGGGTTGTTGGTCACACCGTCTGATTTGCTGCCGATCGCCATTCCGGCGCTGCTGCTCTCGGCGTGGATGATCTTTTTCGCTCGTCCGCTGTCCGTGTTCGCCGGGCTGCTGCCGTTTCGCGGCTTCAATCTGCGCGAGCGCATCTTCATCAGTTGGGTGGGGCTGCGCGGCGCGGTGCCGATCATTCTTGCCGTCTTCCCGATGATGGCCGGGCTGGACAATGCACGGCTGTTTTTTAACGTCGCCTTCTTCGTGGTGCTGATTTCGCTGCTGTTCCAGGGTACGTCGCTGTCGTGGGCGGCGAAAAAAGCCCGCGTCGTCGTGCCACCCGTGGGCTGGCCGGTTTCCCGCGTCGGGCTGGATATCCACCCGGAAAATCCGTGGGAGCAGTTTGTTTATCAGCTCAGCGCCGATAAATGGTGTGTGGGTGCCGCCCTGCGCGACCTGCATATGCCATCCGAGACGCGCATTGCCGCTCTGTTTCGCGATAATTCTCTGCTGCATCCCACCGGCAGTACCCGCCTGCGCGAAGGTGATGTCCTGTGCGTAATTGGTCGCGAACGCGACTTACCGGCACTGGGCAAGCTGTTTAGCCATTCTCCTCCGGTCGCGTTGGATCAGCGTTTCTTTGGTGATTTTATTCTCGAAGCCGATGCGAAATTTGCCGACGTGGCGCTGATTTATGGTCTGGAAGACGGGCTGGAATACCGCGACAAACAGCAAACGCTGGGTGAAATTGTACAGCAACTGCTTGGGGCTGCACCGGTCGTGGGGGATCAGGTGGAATTTGCCGGCATGATCTGGACCGTGGCGGAGAAGGAAGAGGACGCGGTACGTAAAGTGGGCGTCCGGGTAGCCGAGGACGAGGCGGAATAACCGCCTCGCAACACGTTACACTGTCACAACCGGGACGCGCGGCGCGAGTGCGCACATAAGCTCATAACCAACCGTCCCTGCCGATGCGGCCACTTCATCGATTTTGATATCTTTGCCCCACAACTCCACCGGCGTTCCGATGCCCGCCTGCGGGCACGGCGTCAGGTCAACCGTCAGCATGTCCATCGAAATGGCCCCTACTGTCCCGCTACGAATACCGTCCACCAGCACCGGTGTGCCGGTCGGCGCAAGGCGCGGGTAACCGTCAGCATAACCACAGGCGACGATGCCGATGCGCTGTTCCTGCGTGGCACGATAGCGGCTGCCATAACCCACACAGTCCCCTGGTTGCAAGGTTTGCACGGCGATTATCTGGCTGCTCAGACTCATCACCGGCTTGATGCCGCTGTCCGCCACATCCTGCCATTCCCCGGAGGGTGATGCGCCATACAACACAATACCGGGGCGCACCCAGTCACCGTGGGCTTCCGGATGCCAGAGCGTGGCGGCCGAGTTGGACAGCGAACGCGGGCACTCCAGCCCTTCCAGTGCATGTTCAATACGCACCATCGCCTCGGCAATGCCGTCCGGCCTTTCCGCCTCGGCAAAGTGAGCCATCAGGGTGATGTCACTGACATTGCGCAGATCCCGCAGCTGTCGCCAGAGGGTCTGCACGCGCTCAGGCTGAAAGCCCAGGCGATTCATCCCGCTGTTCATTTTCAGGTAAACATCCAGCGGCGCATGCAGCTCGGCATCCTGCAAGGCTTTCACCTGCCAGTTACTGTGAACGCTGGTGGTCAGGCGATATTTATCGAACAGCGGCAGTTCATCGGCGTGGAAGAACCCTTCCAGCATCAGAATCGGCCCTTTCCAGCCGCGCTCACGCAGCAGAATGGCCTCTTCCAGATTGAGCAGAGCAAAGCCGTCGGTGCCTTCCAGGGCACGCCAGATCCGATCGATTCCGTGGCCGTAGGCGTTGGCCTTCACCACCGACCAGACGCGGCAATGTGGGGCAGCACGCCTGACTACCTGCAGGTTCTGCCGAAGCGCGTGTAAATCGACAGTCGCCTGTACAGGACGAGACATACGTTCTCCTTTTTATAAGGTGGACGGCTCAGTTGTGGACACCGTGCAAATGCTGCGGGCGCGACGGGGTGAAGCCGGGTTGATAGCGCGCGACGCTCAAATCTTCCCATGGAATGGCCGGTGTGCGCCCGGAGATCAAATCGCTCAGCAGTTGCCCCGAGCCGCAGGCCATCGTCCAGCCCAGCGTACCATGCCCGGTATTGAGCCACAGATTTTTAAACGGCGCGCGTCCCACCACCGGCGTACCGTCTGGGGTCATTGGACGCAGGCCTGTCCAGAAGGTCGCCTGCTCCACATGCCCGCCGCGCGGGAAGAGATCTTTAACCACCATTTCCAGCGTCTCGCGGCGTGGCTGACGTAAATCGGTATTGAATCCGACGATCTCCGCCATCCCACCAACGCGAATGCGGTTATCAAAACGGGTAATCGCAATTTTGTAGGTTTCATCGAGGATAGTTGAAACCGGCGCCCCCGCCTCCTCCGCAATGGGTATGGTCAGCGAATAGCCTTTCAGGGGATAAACCGGAATGTCGACAATCCCTTTCAGCATTGCCGTGGAGTAAGAGCCAAAGGCCATCACGTAGGCATCGGCCTTCACCACTTCATCGCCACACTTCACGCCATAAATCTGCTCACCTTCGTACAAAAGCCTGTCGACAGGCGTGTTAAAACGGAATTTGACGCCCGCCTGCATTGCCATCTGTGCCAATTGCTGAGTAAACAGCTGGCAGTCGCCGGTTTCATCGTTGGGCAAGCGCAGGCCACCGCTAAGCTTATGGGCCACCTGCGCCAGTGCCGGCTCCACTTCGACCAGACGGCCTGCTTCCAGTAGCTGATAAGGCACACCGGCGTCTTCCAGCACGGCGATATCTCGCGTGGCGTTTTCGTACTGCGCTGGAGTGCGGAAAAGCTGTAACGTCCCGCCCTGACGGCCTTCGTATTGAATAGAGGTGGTTTCACGTAAAAGCTTGAGGCAGTCGCGGCTGTATTCGGCCAGACGCACCATGCGACCTTTGTTTTCCATATAGTGGCGGGTGTCACAGTTGCGCAGCATTTGCCACATCCATTTCAACTGGAACGGCGTGCCGTCGAGGCTAATCGCCAGCGGCGCATGGCGCTGAAACATCCATTTAATGGCTTTCAGCGGAACGCCTGGCGCCGCCCAGGGGGCCGCGTAGCCGGGCGAGATTTGCCCTGCGTTCGCGGCACTGGTTTCCAGCGCCGGGCCAGCCTCCCTGTCAATGACCGTCACCTCATGTCCCGCCTGACTCAGATACCAGGCACTGGTGACCCCCACCACGCCACTTCCCAGTACAACGACTCGCATAGACCGCTCCCATGTGTAAAGCACAATCATCTGATTACAAATTGATAACTCAGATGAAAATGTTATTCAACATATGGCTTTTTTATGGTGACAACACTCACACCTTTCCGTAAATAAAGGCATTGTTATATTTAGAATCTCCTGCTGCGCGACAATTCGCCACAGAATAAAACTCTGCTTATTTCTGATTTTACCCCTCTCTCACAAGGTGTTATCGCGAAGAAAAAAAGCGGCGTCATGCACAGTTTTTATTGTGTGTTCTATGCTTGAAATGAGACTCTCCATACAGAGAGGGTTGTTAACAACGAGGGGGCGCTAATGGCTACGATTGATTCCATGAATAAGGATTCTGTACGTCTCAGTGATGGACCTGACTGGACCTTCGATCTCCTGGATGTGTATCTCGCCGAGATCGACCGGGTGGCGAAACTTTATCGCCTGGATACCTACCCGCATCAAATCGAAGTCATCACCTCCGAGCAGATGATGGACGCCTACTCGAGTGTCGGGATGCCCATTAACTATCCCCACTGGTCATTCGGTAAAAAGTTCATCGAAACCGAGCGGCTCTATAAGCATGGACAGCAAGGTCTGGCCTACGAGATTGTGATTAACTCCAATCCCTGTATCGCTTATTTGATGGAAGAGAACACCATCACCATGCAGGCGCTGGTGATGGCGCATGCCTGCTACGGGCATAACTCTTTCTTCAAAAACAACTATTTGTTCCGCAGTTGGACGGATGCCAGCTCGATTGTCGACTACCTTATTTTCGCCCGTAACTATATTACCGATTGCGAAGAGCGCTACGGTGTGGAAGAGGTGGAAAAACTGCTCGACTCCTGCCATGCGCTGATGAATTACGGCGTTGACCGCTATAAACGCCCACAGAAAATCTCGCTGCAGGAGGAGAAAGCACGCCAGAAAAGCCGTGAAGAGTACCTGCAAAGCCAGGTGAACACGCTGTGGCGTACCCTGCCCAAACGTGAAGAAGAGAAAGCCGTAGTGGAAGCGCGCCGCTACCCTTCTGAGCCGCAGGAAAACATCCTCTATTTTATGGAGAAAAATGCCCCGTTGCTGGAACCCTGGCAGCGTGAGATTTTGCGCATCGTGCGTAAAGTCAGCCAGTATTTTTATCCGCAGAAACAGACCCAGGTGATGAACGAAGGCTGGGCGACATTCTGGCACTACACCATCCTCAATCATCTGTACGATGAGGGGAAAGTGACAGACCGCTTTATGCTGGAATTCCTGCACAGTCACACCAACGTGGTGTTTCAGCCACCTTACAACAGCCCGTGGTACAGCGGCATCAACCCGTATGCGCTGGGGTTTGCCATGTTCCAGGACATCAAACGCATTTGTCAGTCACCGACGGATGAAGACAAATACTGGTTCCCGGATATCGCCGGGTCCGACTGGCTGGAAACACTGCATTTCGCGATGCGCGATTTTAAAGATGAAAGCTTTATCAGTCAGTTTATGTCGCCGAAAATCATGCGTGATTTCCGCTTCTTTAGCGTGCTGGATGACGATCGCAATAATTATCTGGAGATTGCGGCGATCCACAACGAGGAAGGCTATCGTGAGATCCGCTCGAAACTGTCGTCACAGTACAACCTGAGCAACCTTGAGCCGAATATTCAGGTGTGGAACGTGGACTTACGCGGTGACCGTTCGCTGACGCTGCGCTATATCCCGCACAACCGCGCGCCACTGGATAAAGGTCGTCGGGAAGTGCTCAAGCACGTGCATCGTCTGTGGGGTTTTGATGTGCTGCTGGAGCAGCAAAATGAAGATGGCAGCGTGGAATTACTGGAACGTTGCCCTGCCCGCAACAACGCACTCTGATAACAACGCAATCTGATAATCAAAAGCCCCTCCACTGGAGGGGCTTCGCTTTGCTTAACGCCCGTTGATGGTCAAATCCCCAGGCAGCGTTTTGTGCATGCGCTGCCAGATCTCACCACTGTCATGCCCGTAGCGGCGCACCGTTTCGTATACCTGGTCATGCAAACCTTGTTTACAGATTTCCGCCAGCCGATGGTAAAAGCCGAGCGCAAGGCTGCGTGCTTCCGGGCTTGCGAAGTAGTGACGCCCAATGCGGGTGTACAGCCCTTTCATACCGTTAAGGATCAGGCCGTAAATCGGGTTGCCGGAGGCAAAGGCCAGACCGCGGAAGACGCTGTAATCAAGTTCGGCAAACGCATCACCGTGATCTTCCACTTCGCGGGCGTTCGCCAGCACCGATAACGCGTCTTCCGGATGTTGACGGAACGCGGTACGGATAAAAATGGTGGCAATATTGGTACGCACGGACAGCAGGTTATCGATGAGTTGCGGAACGCTCTCATGGTCCAGACGCGCCAGTGTTTCCAGAATATTCAGCCCGGAGGTTTCCCAGAAGTTGTTCACTTTTGTGGGTTTACCGTGTTGAATGGTCAACCAGCCATCGCGGGCCAGACGCTGTAACACTTCACGTAATGTGGTACGAGTGACGCCAATCAGTTCGGAGAGTTCGCGCTCTGCTGGAAGAATCGACCCCGGGGGAAAACGGTTATTCCAGATACTTTCAATAATGTATTCTTCCGCGAAACCCGCCGGGCTCTGCGCCTTAATCACCATAGTGAGATTTCCATTATACAACTAAGCAAAGATCACTCATCATACCAGACCCATACCGGGGCAGATAGCAGGCAAAATGAAGAAAAAGGGGATCACTGATCCAATTTGAAAGATTCGCCGGACTTAACTGTTTACCTCCATTTTATTCACGATAACCCCCTCTATTGCATTGCTGAAAACCATTTACCACATTTATCATAAGTGATTTACCTGTTAACGCTTTGCTTACAATCCTGACGGCAAGGTTTGACTTTTCGCATGATAAACATCCGATTACGTATTATTTTCTTATGCGATAGTGGCTTGCTAAGTGATTTCGTTTAAACTGCTGTGTCTACGCATGCCCCAGGGAAATGATTATGTTGCGATATTTAAACAAGCGCTCTCGCGGGCGCGGTGCCTGGCTGTTAATGGCATTCACCGCACTGGCACTTGAATTAGTGGCGTTGTGGTTCCAGCACATCATGCTGCTGAAACCCTGTGTCCTGTGTATTTATGAGCGTTCTGCCCTTTTTGGTGTGATGGGTGCGGGTATTGTCGGGGCGATTGCGCCGAAGACGCCGCTGCGCTACGTCGCCATCTTAATCTGGTTGTATAGCGCCTGGCGGGGTATTCAGCTGGCATACGAACACACCATGATTCAGCTTCACCCTTCTCCTTTTATGACTTGCGACTTTGCCGCGCGTTTCCCGTCGTGGCTGCCGCTGGATAAATGGCTTCCGCAGGTCTTTGTTGCTTCTGGCGACTGCGCTGAAAAACAGTGGCAGTTCCTGTCCCTGGAAATGCCGCAGTGGTTGCTGGGTATTTTCGTCGCCTACTTTGTGGTGGCGGCGCTGGTGCTCATCGCACAGCCCTTCAAACCGAAAAAACGCGACCTGTTCGGTCGCTAATGAAACGCTCCTTCGGGAGCGTTTTTTATTTCCGCTAAATTGCAATCTCCGCCCTATAAAATGTATATTAAATACAACTTATAAAGGAGGTTTATATGGCACATTTACGGATCCCCGCAGACTGGAAAGTGAAACGCTCCACGCCTTTCTTCACCAAAGACACTGTCCCGGCGGCGCTACTATCGCACCACAATACGGCGGCAGGTGTGTTTGGTCAGTTGGTGGTAATGGAAGGAACGGTGACCTACTACGGTTTTGCGAATGAGCAAGCAACAGAGCCGGAAGTGAAAGTGGTTATCAATGCAGGCCAGTTTGCCACCAGCCCGCCACAGTACTGGCATCGCATCGAGTTAACCGATGATGCCCAGTTCAATATCAATTTCTGGGTGGCCGATGACCACCAGAGCGATGAGTTGTATCAGCCGAAAAAAGCGTAGTCGCCTTAGCGCGCCCATTCCGGCTTGTTAAGGATATGCTCCTGCCAGTCGCGGACTTCGGACTCTTTTACCGCAATATGGCGGACCGTGATGCGCTGTTTGTGCATCATCTCTTTCGAGCCGGTACGCAGCGGATGCCACACCGGCAGCGCCTTCCCTTCGGCCAACAGACGATAGGCGCAGGTCGGTGGTAGCCATTCAAAAGTGGGCAGGTTATCACGCGTAAGCTTGATGCAGTCCGGCTCGTATTCGAAACGGCGCTCGTAGTTACGGCACTGGCAGGTTTTGATGTTGAGCTGACGACAGGCCACGTTGGTGAAATAGATCTCGTCGGAATCTTCATCCATCAGTTTATGCAGGCAGCACTGACCGCAGCCGTCACACAGCGATTCCCACTCCGCGTCGGTCATTTGTTCAAGAGTTTTGCTTTGCCAGAAAGGTGTGTCGCTCATAAATCAGTTCGCCATTTAAAACCAGGGAGCACCTTATAACCAGTCTGGCATGGGGATGCAAGTTTTGCCGCCCAACTGGCGGCAAATCGGCTTATAACACGCGGGTTGTCAGCGAAAGGCCGTTGAAGCTTACTTCCAGTTCGTCGCCGCCGTGCAGCGGGCCAACGCCATCTGGCGTGCCGGTCAGGATGACATCCCCGGCTTTGAGAGTGAAGAAGCGGCTCATATAGGCAATCAGCGGCACGATTTTGTGGATCATGTCGGCAGTGGTTCCCTGCTGGCGGACTTCACCGTTGATTTTCAGGCCCAGGGGGGTGTTCTGCGGATCGCTGTGGAACTCTGCCGCCGGAATAAAACCGGAGATCGGGCACGAGTTATCAAAGCCTTTCGCTTTTTCCCACGGCTGCCCGGCCTTTTTCATTTTGCCCTGCAGATCGCGAAGCGTCAGATCCAGCGCCACGCCGTAACCGGCAATCGCTTTCAGCACATGCTCTTCGGTGGCCTGACGCAGGGTTGCGCCAATCAGCACGGCCAGTTCAACTTCATGGTGCACAGAACCGAAATCCTGCGGCAGAGCCAGCGGCTGGCGAATGTCGCACAGTGCGGTTTCCGGTTTAATAAACAGCACCGGCTCTTCCGGCGTCGCGCTGCCCATTTCTTTAATATGTTTCGCATAGTTACTGCCAACGCACACGACTTTACTCACCGGGTAATCCAGCAGTGCGCCCTGCCAGTTATGATGTTGGTACATGTCTTTCCCCTAAGTAACACATTGAACAAGAGCGAAAAATGACTATCCGCGCCACCTGGCGGTTTGTCAAATACCAAACTCTTACATTCAATGTCTAAACCGGAGTAAAGCAGAGTGGCGGAATCGATCCGCCACATTGATATGCGGGGATTGTTAACTATCGCTGTTTAAATGTTGTTTCAACAAATTTTCTACCGGCGGTGGGATCTGCAAATAATATCCCTGCGCGGTTAATGCCTCTTTTACTTTTTCCAGATTCGCATTGGCCAGTTTTTTACGCCCGTCGAGGGGTAACAACATGGCTAGCTGTGGCTGGCCAAAGCTTTTCATTAATTCTTCCGGTACGCGTGAGAAATCGTCTTTTTTTTCGACATACAGATAAGTCTGCTCACGTTTGGAACTTCGATAGATCACACAAAACATACTTTTGCTCTGAATTAATTGGGTGGTTACTTGCCTGAATATAATACTGACTATAACATGCTTGATAGTCTTCGGAATATCGCTCGGTGATGAGTGATAATAGCAAAATGAGTAAGGTCAGGATGTCAAACACGCCCATCGAGCTAAAAGGCAGTAGTTTTACCTTATCAGTGGTTCACTTGCATGATGCAAAACCCGAGGTTATTCGCCAGGCGTTAGAAGACAAAATCGCTCAGGCTCCCGCTTTTTTAAAACATGCCCCTGTCGTTATTAATGTTTCTGGACTTGAAGGCCCGGTCAACTGGTCACTAATTCAGCAAACCATTGTGGTCACCGGGTTACGCGTTGTCGGTATCAGCGGCTGTAAAGACAGCGAACTGAAAGCCGACATCGAACGCGCCGGGCTACCGCTGTTGACCGAAGGCAAAGATAAGCCACAACGTCAGACTGCCACACCCGTCGCCCCCATTGTTACCCCGGTCACAAAAACACGAATGATTGATATGCCGGTTCGTTCCGGACAGCGTGTTTATGCGCCAAACTGTGATCTGATAGTCACCAGTCACGTCAGTGCGGGCGCAGAGCTGATTGCCGACGGCAATATTCACGTTTATGGCACGATGCGCGGGCGTGCGCTGGCAGGCGCGAGTGGCGATAAAGACGCACAAATATTTTGTACTCACCTCACGGCGGAGCTGGTCTCCATCGCAGGGGAATACTGGCTGAGCGATCAAATCCCAGCCGAATTTTATGGCAAAGCAGCGCGCTTACGTTTAGCGAATGACGCTTTGGCTATTCAACCGTTAGATTAAGCCCTTTTAACAAGGAACTCCTATGGCACGCATTATTGTTGTTACTTCGGGTAAAGGGGGCGTGGGCAAGACCACCTCCAGCGCGGCCATCGCAACCGGTTTGGCCCAGAAGGGAAAGAAAACCGTCGTTATTGATTTTGATATCGGCCTGCGTAACCTCGACCTCATCATGGGCTGTGAACGTCGCGTCGTGTACGACTTCGTGAACGTTATTCAGGGCGATGCGACGCTGAATCAGGCGCTGATTAAAGATAAACGTACGGAAAATCTTTATATTCTCCCGGCTTCACAGACCCGCGACAAAGACGCGTTAACGCGTGAAGGCGTTGAGAAGGTGCTTGATGAGCTGCAGAAAATGGAGTTCGACTTTGTCATTTGCGACTCACCGGCGGGGATTGAAACCGGCGCGCTGATGGCCCTCTACTTCGCGGATGAAGCGATCATCACCACCAACCCGGAAGTCTCTTCCGTCCGCGACTCTGACCGTATCCTCGGCATCCTGGCGTCGAAATCGCGCCGCGCCGAAAACGGCCAGGAACCGATTAAAGAACACCTGTTGTTGACCCGCTACAACCCAGGGCGCGTCAATAAAGGTGATATGCTCAGCATGGAAGACGTGCTGGAGATCCTGCGCATTAAGCTGGTTGGCGTGATCCCTGAGGATCAGTCAGTCCTTCGCGCATCCAACCAGGGGGAGCCGGTTATTCTGGATGCGACTGCCGATGCAGGCAAAGCGTACGCAGATACCGTTGAACGTCTACTGGGAGAAGAACGTCCTTTCCGCTTCATTGATGAAGAGAAGAAAGGTTTCCTCAAACGCCTGTTCGGAGGATAAGCTATGGCATTACTCGACTTTTTTCTCTCCAGAAAAAAGAACACCGCCAGTATCGCGAAAGAGCGTCTGCAAATTATTGTTGCCGAGCGCCGTCGCAGTGACGCTGAACCCCATTATTTACCGCAGCTGAAGCGGGATATTCTGGAGGTGATTTGTAAGTATGTACAAATCGATCCGGAAATGGTTTCGGTCCAACTGGAACAACGCGGTGACGATATTTCCATTCTGGAACTGAACGTTACCTTGCCGGAACCAGAAGAGACGAAATAATCCGGTGGCTTATCGCTGCGTCAGGAGTAATAAAAAAGGCAGAAGATTCTGCCTTTTTCTTTTATTAACGCTTAACTCCTGTTTTTATATACAGGTATTAACGTGGGTATTCCGCTAATAATATATTGAGTTTCTCAGCCATCAATTCTGCGCGCCAGCCGCTGATTAATTCCGGCAAATTCGTCCACGGTTTTAATTGCCAGTGCCAGTTAAGTAACTGATTAATTTGCCTGCGTGAGGCAATCAATTCCGCACTCAACCCGCTGCCTTCACTCACGTCCTGCACCAGCGCCTTAATCGCTTTAAATGCTTTGCGATAGCCGGGCATGTCGACCAGATTCAAAATCGGTTCTGGCAAAGCATCCTCGGGCAGCGCCTGCGCCTGTGCGACGAGAGAGACCAGGGTTTTACCGTGAAAACGGATTTCGCTGCCGGAAAGCCCAATGCTGTCCAGCTCGCCCATGCTACCCGGCATATAGCGCGCCACGGCCCACAGGTTCTCTTCACGTACAACAAAGTTAACCGCCAGGTCGCGCTCACGGGCTTTACGCAAACGCCAGTCCGCCAGCAAGCGCAGACATGCCAGCTGGCGAGTGCGTAATTGCCAGGCATTGCCGATATCACGCCATGCCTCTTCCGGTGCCAGGATTTCGCTACGACGCTGCATCATCAGACGGCACTCGTCCAGCGCCGCACCGAGCCATCCCGCCTGTTCGGTTTCCGCCAGCAGTTTGCGGGCAATCGGCAGCAGATACCAGACATCCGCCGCCGCATAATCGCACTGGCGTTCCGTCAATGGACGCGCCAGCCAATCGGTGCGGGATTCGCTCTTATCCAGCGCCACGCCAGTGTACTGCTCCACCATCGCCGCAAAGCCCCAGGATAGCGCACGACCGCAGAATGCCGCGAGAATTTGGGTATCGATCATCGGCTGCGGCATCACGCCAAAGGTATTGAGGAACACTTCGAGGTCTTCGCTACCAGCGTGAAGGAATTTCGTTACCTGAGTATTGGTAATCAGATCGCGGAACGGCGCCCAATCGGTAATGGCTAACGGGTCGATTAACGCCACACGTTCCCCGTCATAAAGCTGGATTAAACCGAGCTGGGGGTAATAGGTGCGGGTGCGGACAAATTCAGTATCAAGCGCAATAGCATCGGTGCCAGCCGCAGCTTCACACAGCGCTGCCAGCGCCTCGTTCGTCGTGATCATCTGGTAATTCAAATCGTCTTCTCTTTAGTTTGCGCCCACAAAAAACGCCGGATTAACCGGCGTTCTGGCGACTAACGCATAGCTCAGGCTTTATTGTCTACTTTGGCACGCTCTTCGTCACGCAATTCTCGTCGTAAAATTTTGCCAACGTTGGATTTCGGCAGCTCGGTACGAAATTCAACCCGTCTCGGAACTTTATAGCCCGTCAACTGGCGGCGACAAAACGCGATGAGCGCTTCTTCGGTCAGCGAGGCGTCTTTTTTTACGACAAAGAGTTTTACCGCTTCACCGCTGGCATCCGAAGGCACGCCCACGGCCGCCACTTCCAGAACACCTGTGTGCTGCATCACGACATCTTCGATTTCGTTCGGATAAACGTTGAAACCGGAGACCAGAATCATGTCTTTTTTGCGATCGACGATACGCATAAAACCTTCGTCATCCATCACCGCGATATCACCGGTGTACAACCAGCCATCTTTGATGATTTCATCGGTCGCCGCCGGACGCTGCCAGTACCCGAGCATCACCTGCGGGCCTTTCACGCACAGCTCACCTGGTTCACCCGGCGCGACTTCATTGCCGGCGTCATCCACCAGCTTCACTTCCGTCGACGGGACCGGCAAGCCAATGCTGCCACTGTGGTAATCAATATCGTGCGGATTAACGCTGACCAGCGGCGAACACTCCGTCAGGCCGTAGCCTTCCAGCAGGTATTCGCCGGTGAGTTTCACCCAACGCTCAGCCACGGCCTGCTGGACCGGCATCCCACCGCCTGCAGAAAGATGCAGCGAGGAGAAATCCAGCTTGTGGAAATCATCGTTGTTCAACAACGCGTTAAACAGGGTGTTCACCCCGGTCATCGCGGTGAACGGATATTTTGCCAGCTCCTTCACCAGCCCCGGAATGTCACGCGGGTTGGTAATCAGCAGGTTCTGCCCACCCAGTTCGATAAACAGCAGACAGTTCATGGTCAGAGCGAAGATGTGGTAAAGCGGCAGCGCGGTGACCACCAGCTCTTTGCCACGATGTAGCAGCGGACCGTAGGTCGCATTCACCTGCTCCAGGTTAGCCAGCATGTTGCGGTGCGTCAGCATCGCCCCTTTGGCTACGCCCGTGGTCCCGCCGGTGTATTGGAGGAATGCCAGATCGTCGGTAGTGACTTCTGGTTTGATGTACTGCAGACGGTAGCCCGCTTGCAGGGCACGACGAAATGAGATGGCATCCGGAAGATGGTATTTCGGCACCAGACGCTTAACGTATTTGACGACAAAGTTGACCAGTGTACCCTTCGCCGGGGAGAGCTGATCGCCCATACGCGTCAGGATCACATGGCGAACCTGGGTCTTGTCGACCACTTTTTCCAGGGTGTGGGCAAAGTTAGAGACAATCACAATGGCGGATGCACCGCTGTCGTTCAGCTGATGCTCCAGCTCGCGCGGCGTATACAGCGGGTTGACGTTCACCACAATCATGCCCGCCCGCAGGATACCGAACAGCGCCACCGGATATTGCAGAAGGTTGGGCATCATCAGTGCCACACGATCGCCCTTTTGCAGACCCAGCCCCTGTTGCAGATAAGCAGCAAAAGCACGGCTACGCTCTTCCAGCTTGCGGAAGGTCATCACCTCCCCCATGTTGACGAACGCAGGTTGGTCGGCGTAGCGCGCCGTCGCGTGTTCAAAGAGTTCAACCAGGGATTGATAACGGTCGGGATTAATTTCCGCAGGCACATCGGCGGGATAACGGTTTAGCCAAACCTTCTTCAATGCATCACCTCTAAAATAAGTATTTGTCGTCATCACAACCCCTGTTAATAAACAAGTCGTTAACATAATATTAACTCAGCGTACCAGTTTATTTATTGTTCGAATTGAAGGTTGCGAAGCGCATCACTAATTATTTTTGTTATTGTCTTTCAAATAAAGAAACAGCGGACCAGCCGCTGTTTCTTTTTTCATGCAGAACAGAGAGTTACTCTGTTACAACACTCTGCTCATACGCGGGGCCGGGATTATACCAGCCCCATCCACCGTATCCGCGATGCCACGGGTGCGGCCCCATCATCCACGGATCCATGGGCTGCGGCGGTAACACCACCTGTTTTGCGATATGCCAGCGTTTGTAGCCTTCGGCACGGACCACCGCAAATTTGTAGGGAGCCCCCCCCACCTGGCCGTCATAGGTGCCGGTAATCGGCCCGACAACGGTCACCAGTTGGTTCTGGAAATCTACCGGGTCGAGGAAGCCATTCACTTCGGCCATGATTCGACCAACAGAGGTCGCGCCAAGAATAGGCCGCGCGCCGTCATCTAACGGTACGGTAGCAATCTCAAGACGCGTTTTGCCTTTCTGGTTGTCAATTTTCACCACTTTGCCGCCGAAGCGGGCTTCCTGGCCGATGTAGAGATTGGGCGCATTCATCACACGCACCAGATCGTCCTGCGGCGTCGGACTGGTTCCCTTGATCGCGTCAGGCACAGAAACACATCCACTCAACGCTGCGGCGACAACACCCACCAGTAGCCAGCGCATAACTCTTTTTTGACTCGCCATGATGCGACTCCTTCACTCAGTCAGATACTACTGAGATTCATTCCCGGCCAGGAAGTTTCTTCCAGGTCACTTCGTTACGTAAATAAACCGGTTCCGCATGCTCAACGGCAACGGTTCGGCCCAGCGCAAGCAGTTGGTGCGCAATGGGCAACATATCTTGTGCTTCCGGCAGCGACACGCCGCCGTCTGTCAGGGTAAGGCCAGTATCGTTACCCATGTCCGGCCACGCCTGCCAGCCGGTGCCAACGGTCGCCCACTCGCCTGAGAGTTGTTTGAGGCGCGCGGTTACCGCATCCGGCTTAAGAACCGCCTCGGTCTCTTCCCCCTGCCAGACGCCATTAGCATCACGCTGATATTCCGCCCAGTAGACTTCGCCCATACGGGCATCAATGGCCGCCAGCACGCGCGTGGCTCCGGATTTGCGCCAGGCACCTTCAGCCATCGTGGCCAGCGTCG
The DNA here is from genome assembly GCF_965644215.1 of Phytobacter sp. V69. Lineage (NCBI taxonomy): Bacteria > Pseudomonadati > Pseudomonadota > Gammaproteobacteria > Enterobacterales > Enterobacteriaceae > Phytobacter > Phytobacter sp. V69. The sequence goes on along the minus strand of NZ_CBFFRL010000028.1, from coordinate 13,615 downwards.
AGACGCCAATCATCGGCAGTTCCGCGCCCAGCGCCAGGCCCTGCGCAATGCCAATGCCGATACGCACGCCGGTAAAGCTTCCCGGACCGCGCCCGAAGGCCAGCGCATCCAGTTCAGACAGCGCAACATCGGCCTCGGAGAGGATGTCCTTCACCAGTGGCAGAATGCGTTGCGTGTGTTCACGTGGGCAGAGTTCGAAATGAGCATAGGAGGTTCCGTCGCTGTTCAGCGCGACGGAACAGGCTTCTGTGGCGGTATCAATGGCCAGAATTCGCATGGGTAATCGCAGTCCCGGTAAAACAAAATGGCGCGCATCTTAACACAGTCTGCGCCAAATTACTCCGCTGGCGAGGCCGCAAGAAACGCAACCGCGCGGCTGATATCCCGAGTGCGCGGCGAGGGCGGCAGGCTTGCCAGAAACACCGCGCCGTACGGGCGCATCACCAGACGGTTGTCGCAGATCACCAGCACGCCCCGGTCGTCCACGTCACGGATCAAGCGTCCAACGCCCTGTTTCAGGGTAATGACCGCATCCGGAAGCTGGACTTCATCAAAGGGATCGCCACCGCGCAGGCGGCAGTCTTCCATGCGCGCTTTCAGCAGCGGATCGTCCGGCGAGGTGAACGGCAGTTTGTCGATAATCACCAGCGACAGCGTGTCGCCCCGTACATCCACCCCTTCCCAGAAGCTGCTGGTCGCCACCAGCAAGGCATTACCCGCAGTAATAAATTGCTGTAACAGCTGCCCTTTACTTGTCTCTCCTTGCAGCAAAACAGGCAGTGTCATGGTGGCGCGAAATTCCTCTGCAAGCCCGCGCATCATGGCGTGGGAAGTGCAGAGCATAAAGCAGCGACCATTGTTGGCTTCAATGATCGGTTTGAGCATCGCCGCCAGCTGGCGCGCCGCCCCCGGCTGGTTGGCCTGCGGCAGATTGCGCGGTACGCAAAGCAGCGTCTGGCGGGCGTAATCAAACGGGCTGGGTAGCAGCAGCGTTTGCGCCTCATCAATGCCGAGGCGCGCGGTGAAGTGGTGCAGATCGTCGTTCACCGACAGCGTCGCCGAGGTGAAAATCCAGCTACCACTTTTCTGCGCCATCACTTCTTTAAATTTGTCCGACACGGTAAGTGGCGTCAGCGCGAGGGTAAAGTGGCGCGAGGTACACTCATACCAGTAGCTAAAACCGGGCTGATTGATCTCTTTCAGCCGTTTAAGCCGCGCGCGGTACGTCGTCGCACGCTCAAAGGCGGCATCGAGAATCGCCGAACGCCCGAGCGACAGTTTCGCCACGTCATAACACAGCTCCAGCGCGTCATCGAGCAACAGCAGCGCCCGCTGGATGTGGGGGTCGGCCAGCAGTTCGCGCAGGTTGCCGCGATACCCCGGCTCGCCGAGTTGCAGACGGAAATCCTGCGCGCTCTGCGCCAGCCTGTCTGCGCATTTTTGCAACTGCTGGGTATCGCGTAATTCGGTGCGGTAGGCAATGGTGAAATCTTTGGCTAAATCCAGTAGCTGACGGCTGTAGATCGACTGGCCGAAATACTGACTGGCGATATCCGGAAGCTGATGCGCTTCGTCGAAGATCATCACTTCGGCTTCCGGGATCAGTTCGCCAAAACCGCTCTCTTTCACCACCATGTCGGCCAGAAACAGATGATGGTTGACCACCACCACATCGGCATCCATCGCTTTCTTACGCGCCTTCACCACAAAGCAGTCTTTGTACATCGGGCAGTCGCTACCCAGACAGTTGTCATTGGTGCTTGTCACCAGCGGCCAGGCGGCAGAATCTTCCGCCACGCTGACGCAGGTGCTGATGTCGCCGTCTTTGGTCTGATTGGACCAGGAGCGTAACAAAATCACGTCGCTGAGGGTTTGTACCGGCAGATCGCCCCCCGCCAGCGCCTGCTGTTCCAGGCGCTCGATACAGAGGTAGTTTGAACGTCCCTTGAGCAGCGCGGTATGGCCGGTATATTCGAGCGCGTTTGCCACCGTCGGTAAGTCGCGGCTGTAAAGCTGATCCTGCAGGGCTTTGGATCCCGTGGAGATGATCACTTTTTTGCCGGAGCGCAACGCCGGTGCCAGATAGGCGTAGGTTTTCCCGGTCCCGGTGCCCGCTTCCACCACCAGTGGCTGCGTACGGGCAATGGCGTCACTCACGGCATGAGCCATCTGACGCTGTGGTTCACGGGGTTTAAAACCCGGTATCGCTTTGGCCAACTGACCGTCTGTTGCAAAATCGTCCGTCACACTGCCCCCACACTGGATAAATCGCCAGCGATTATGTCAGGGCATTGGGTTTTTCGCCAGTCTGTGGCAGTCTTGCGGGCAATCATAAGGAAAACCATGAGGAACAAAGAATGACCATTACCCGCATTGATGCCGACGCCCGCTGGTCAGACGCGGTTATCCATAACCAGACGCTTTACTACACGGGCGTACCGGAAAACCTGGATGCCGACGCGTTTGAGCAAACCACCAACACCCTGGCGCAGATTGACGCCGTACTGGCCAAACAGGGTAGCGATAAGACGCGCATTCTGGATGCGACGATCTTTTTGGTGGAGAAAAGTGATTTCGCGGCGATGAACAAAGCCTGGGATGCGTGGGTGGTTGCCGGTCACGCGCCTGTACGCTGTACCGTTCAGGCGGGACTGATGAACCCCAAATACAAGGTTGAGATTAAAATTATCGCGGCAGTCTAGGCGTTACGCGTCGTCTTCACTTTCGTCTTCGTTTTCATCGTCTTCATCCTCAAAAAGCGCCACGATACGTTCACCCGTATGGCTGGCGCGCAGTTCATTGGCCACCTGGGTGATAGCCTCCCCGCTGCTCATGCCCTGTGACATTAATTCCTGAATACGCTCGACGGCTTTTTGCTGCTGCTCGTGGCTGAGGGAAGGTAAACCTGCAAACATGGTGAACTCCTGCTAAATTATTGGCGCTAATTATTTCATGCGCCGTGGCTATGCGCCAGCGATCGCGTAATAGAGCCAGGACTGATGAAGACGTTTTCCCCCACTGTCGTACTGTTGCCGTGGCAGCCCGATGCCGCAGAGCACTATTTTTCGCTGATTAATCACTTACCGTGGGCGATGCTGCTGCACTCCGGCCATGCAGATCACGCCTGCAACCGTTTTGATATTCTGGTTGCCGACCCTCTCGCGACGCTGGTCACGCGGGGTGAACAGACCGTCATCACCGACGCACAGGGTGAACAAACATCCACGGACGATCCTTTTACGCTGGTGAAGCAGGCCATCGACAACGCCCACATTCACCCGCAGGCAGACAAAGACCTGCCGTTTCAGGGCGGCGCACTCGGGCTGTTCGGCTATGATTTAGGCCGTCGCTTTGAAAAACTGCCCTCCTGCGCGCAAAAAGATATTTCACTGCCGGATATGGCGACGGGGATTTATGACTGGGCTATCGTCGTTGATCACCACAAGCAGCGCGTCACGCTGCTCAGTTATCAGGATCCGCAGGCGCGCCTGGACTGGCTTAATGCCCAAACGCCGCCATCCGTCGCACCGTTTAGCCTGACCTCCCCCTGGCAGGCAAATATGACGCGTAGGGAGTACGGCGAGAAATTTCACCAGGTACAGGCCTGGCTGCACAGCGGCGACTGTTATCAGGTCAACCTCGCCCAGCGTTTTCAGGCGAACTATTCTGGCGATGAATGGCAGGCTTTTTGCCGCCTGAACCGCTCGAACCGCGCCCCGTTCAGTGCCTTTCTGCGCCTGGAAGAAGGGGCAATGTTAAGCCTGTCACCGGAGCGTTTTATTCAGCTTTCCGGTGATGTTATCGAAACGCGCCCCATCAAAGGCACCCTGCCGCGCCTGACCGATCCGCAGGATGATGCGCGTCAGGCACAACGGTTGGCGGCCTCGACAAAAGATCGGGCCGAAAATCTGATGATTGTCGACCTGATGCGTAATGACATTGGCCGGGTGGCCGTGCCCGGTTCCGTGCGGGTGCCTGAGCTGTTTGTGGTGGAACCCTTCCCGGCGGTTCATCATCTGGTCAGTACGGTGACGGCAAAGCTGCCCGCGACGTCGCATGCCAGCGATCTGTTGCGTGCGGCGTTTCCCGGTGGGTCGATTACCGGCGCGCCCAAAATTCGCACGATGGCGATTATCGATGAACTTGAACCACAGCGGCGTAATGCCTGGTGTGGCAGCATCGGCTACATCAGCTTTTGCGGTGCCATGGATACCAGCATCACCATTCGCACCCTGACGGCGTGGGCAGGCCAAATCTACTGTTCAGCCGGCGGCGGTATTGTGGCGGACAGTAACGAAGACGCGGAATATCAGGAAACCTTTGATAAAGTTAACCGTATTTTGCAGCAACTGGAGAACTAAACCGTGGCGCAGCCAAATTTAACCTTGGATGATTTTCTCTCGCGTTTTCAGCTTTTACGCCCACAGCTCAACGCCACCGCCGCGAATGCGCGTCAGGCGGCGGTGCTGGTGCCGGTGGTGCGCCGCGAGCAGCCGGGGTTACTGCTAACACAGCGCTCGCCCCGGTTACGGAAACATGCCGGGCAGGTGGCCTTCCCTGGCGGTGCGGTGGACGCCACTGACGCCTCACTGATTGCCGCCGCCCTGCGTGAAGCGCAAGAAGAGGTCGCCATCCCACCTGAAGCCGTGGAGGTGATCGGCGTCCTGCCACCGGTGGACAGCGTCACCGGTTTTCGCGTCACGCCCGTTGTCGGCATCATTCCCCCCAATCTGCACTACCACGCCAGCGAAGATGAAGTCGCTTCAGTGTTCGAAATGCCGCTGGCCGAGGCACTGCGTCTGGGTCGCTATCATCCGCTGGATATCCATCGCCAGGGCAATGCGCACCGGGTTTGGCTCTCCTGGTATCAGCATTACTTTGTCTGGGGCATGACCGCCGGGATAATTCGTGAGCTGGCGCTGCAGGTGGGGCTACGTCCTTGACTATACTTTGTACGAAGCATTCTTAAGACAGATGAATGTGGCCGCGCGCTATTAGTAAAATCGGGGTTAGGCATTAGTTTAATTCATGTGAATAATTACGCTGCCTGTACGCTTCCCTCTTACACTATGCGCAGTTATTACATCGTTACTGGAACCTCTGGTAACCCTGTCAGGAGTGTTAATGTGATTAGTATATTCGACATGTTTAAGGTGGGGATTGGTCCCTCTTCCTCCCACACTGTTGGCCCGATGAAGGCCGGGAAACAGTTCGTCGATGACCTGGTCGAAAAAGGATTACTGGAAAGCGTCACCCGCGTCGCGGTAGACGTTTATGGCTCTCTGTCGCTGACAGGTAAAGGCCACCATACCGATATCGCCATTATTATGGGTCTGGCAGGCAACGAGCCGGCCACGGTAGACATCGATTCCATTCCGGCGTTTATCCGTGATGTGGAAAGCCGGGGTCGCCTGCTGCTCGCCCAGGGCCGCCAGGAAGTGGATTTTCCGCAGGATAACGGCATGCGCTTTCACAGCGACAACCTGCCGCTGCACGAAAACGCCATGAGCATCCACGCCTGGAATGGCGAACGCGAAGTCTACAGCAAGACCTATTACTCCATCGGCGGCGGCTTTATTGTCGATGAAGAGCACTTTGGTAAAGAAGTACTTAGCGAAGTCAGCGTTCCCTACCCGTTCAAATCCGCCAGCGACATGCTGGAATATTGCAAAGAGACCGGCCTGTCGCTCTCTGGCATGGTGATGCAAAACGAACTGGCGCTGCACAGCAAGCAAGAGATTGAAGCCTACTTTGGCCATGTCTGGGCAACCATGCGTGCCTGTATCGATCGTGGTATGAACACAGAAGGCGTGCTGCCTGGCCCACTGCGCGTGCCGCGTCGTGCCTCTGCGCTGCGCCGGATGCTGGTGGCCAGCGACAAATTATCCAGCGATCCTATGAACGTGATCGACTGGGTCAATATGTTCGCGCTGGCGGTTAATGAAGAAAACGCCGCCGGTGGGCGCGTGGTCACGGCGCCAACAAACGGTGCCTGTGGTATCGTCCCGGCGGTACTGGCCTATTACGACCACTTTATCGAATCCGTCAGCCCGGACATTTATATCCGCTATTTCCTGACCGCGGGCGCGATTGGCGCACTGTACAAAATGAACGCGTCGATTTCCGGTGCCGAAGTAGGTTGTCAGGGTGAAGTGGGCGTGGCCTGCTCCATGGCGGCGGCGGGCCTTACCGAACTGCTGGGTGCCAGCCCGGAGCAGGTTTGTGTGGCGGCGGAAATCGGCATGGAACATAACCTTGGTTTAACCTGTGACCCGGTCGCCGGCCAGGTGCAGGTGCCGTGCATTGAACGTAACGCTATTGCCTCGGTGAAAGCCATCAACGCCTCCCGTATGGCGATGCGTCGTACCAGTGCGCCTCGCGTCTCTCTGGATAAGGTTATCGAAACCATGTACGAGACCGGCAAAGATATGAATGCGAAATATCGCGAAACCTCTCGCGGCGGCCTCGCCATTAAGGTTCAGTGCGACTAATTCTTATTTAAAGCCCTTCTGCAACGGAAGGGCTAAATTTGCTGCCTTTTCTCATCGTGTTTCCGCTTTCCCAACTACACTTTCCTTGTTCTGGCGGATACTTCAGGCCAGTGGCTATCAAGGCGGTCACGGCATGCAAACGGCACAGAGAATTATAAAAGCTATCGACGCAAACGGCTGATAATCTGTATAGCCGTGGCGATCGTGACCCTGATTTCTACCCTCGCCATTCGATTTATTTCGGAGCGCAATTTTAATCAGCAAAAAATCGTCACTTTCACTTCCCACGCCGTTGAATCACTCGATAAGTTACTGTTACCGCTCGAACTCAAGCGCGATGTGGTTATGCCCCTGGTCGGTCTCTCCTTCGCCAATGCCCACCTGTTACTGCGCAAACAGGCAGCCAGTTTGCAGACCGTGCGCTCCATCGGCCTCATTAAAGACGGGATTTTGTACTGCTCGAGTATTTTTGGATATCGGGATGTGCCCATTAAACAACTGCAGCACGCATTACCGGCGACAAAATCGCAGATGATCCTCTCCACCGATCAGTCTCTATTAAAAAACAGCCCGGTGATGATCATGTGGTATCCCACTACCACCGACGGTCAGAACGGTATTATCGAGGTGATTAATATCGATTTGCTGACCAATCTTTTGCTGGAGCCCGATGAGCCCTTAATAACCTCCGCCAGCCTGAGCGTGGATAACCGTCATCTGGAATATGGTGGTGGTGTCAGCAATAGTCTGCCAGAACTGAATAATGAGGAGCGCTTTCAACAGGCTTCGAAACATTTTCCTTTTGTCGTCAGCGTAACCGGGCCGGGTGCAGGCGCGCTGGCGTTACGCCATTTGCCGTCACAATTACCGCTGGCGCTGATGCTGAGTTTGCTGATTGGTTATATTGCCTGGCTGGCGACGGCCAGTCGCATGAGCTTCTCCTGGGAGATCAATCTTGGCCTTGCCGCACGGGAGTTTGAGCTGTTTTGTCAGCCGTTGCTTGATGCGGACAACAAGAGATGCATCGGCGTCGAGATACTACTGCGCTGGAACAATCCCCGTCAGGGCTGGATCTCCCCGGACGTCTTTATTCCCATCGCCGAAGAACATAATCTGATTGCCCCGCTGACCCGTTATGTGATGGCGGAAACGCAGCGCCAGCTCGGGCTTTTCCCGGCGGACAGTAAATTCCAGATAGGTATCAATGTCGCTCCCAGCCACTTACGCCATGGAATTTTGCTCAAGGATCTCAATCGTCTCTGGTATAACGCCAATCCGGTACAACAATTGACCATTGAACTTACCGAGCGTGATGCCCTGCTGGATGTGGATTACCGGATGGTACGCGAGCTTCACCGTAAGGGGGCCAAAATTGCGATTGATGATTTTGGCACCGGCAATAGTTCGCTCTCCTGGCTGGAAAGGCTGCGCCCGGATGTCCTCAAGATAGATAAATCCTTCACCATGGCGATTGGTACTGATGCGGTGAACTCGACGGTGATGGATATGATTATCGCACTGGGGCAGCGTCTGCACATTGAACTGGTGGCGGAAGGAGTGGAAAACCCCCGCCAGGCACAGCATTTGCGCCAGCGGGGAGTGCATGTGTTACAGGGCTTTTTATACGCCAGACCCATGCCGATTAAAGAGTTTCCGCGTTGGCTGGCAGGGTGGTCTTCCCCGCCAGCGCGGCGTAGAGGGCTAATGATGCCCCTCATGCCGTATTGAGATTACTCTTCTTCGTCGTGAAGGGGGCGCTCTTTAACAACACGTACCAGGTCGACGCGGTAGTCGTTGGCTTCAATAACGCTGATATGCAACGGCGCAAGCTCCAGCCTGTCACCCGGACGAGGGATCTGACCATTAATGGCGATCACCAGACCGGCAACGGTGGCGATATCCTCGTCCTCATTGACCAGGGTATCCACGCCCAGCGTATGTTGCAGGGCATGCAAATCAGTGGTGCCTTTCACCAGCCAGCCATCGCCATCTGCGACGATTTCTGGCGTTTCATCTGCGTCCGGGAACTCACCGGCAATCGCTTCCAGCACGTCCAGCGGCGTTACCAGCCCCTGTACCACGCCAAATTCGTTGGTCACGATGACGAAGCTGCCACGGGCGCGGCGCAATACGGCCAGCAATTTGATCGGATCCAGAGTTTCTGGCACCACAATCGCCGGAGACGCAGATGCCATTGCCGCAACGTCGGTGCCCTCTTCCAGCGCCACCAGCATCTCTTTGGCACGAACAATACCAATGACCTCATCCAGCTCGCCACGGCAGACCGGGAACAGGCTGTGCGGCGATGAAAGAAGCTGCTGACGAATCTCTTCCACGCCCAGGTTCGCATCAACCCAGCTGATTTCCCCACGCGGCGTCATGATGCTGCGCAGCGAACGGGAAGCCAGGGTCAATACGCCGTTGATCATATAGCGTTCTTCTTCGGCAAACGCCCCTTCCGGTACGGATACAGGCGAGTGACTGTCCGTATCCTGCGTCTGGCTGGCCTGACGTTTGCCGCCCATCAGGCGCAGAATCGCATCAGCGGTACGTGCACGCAGCGGTAGCGTCGACTGATGGCGAATAAAGTTACGACGCGCAATCTGGTTAAACATCTCGATGACAATCGAGAAGCCAATCGCCGCGTACAGGTAGCCTTTCGGGATATGGAAGCCAAAACCTTCCGCCACCAGGCTCAGACCAATCATCAGCAGGAAGCTCAGACAGAGCACCACTACCGTAGGATGTTGGTTCACAAAGCGCGTCAACGGCTTAGATGCCAGCAGCATCACCGCCATGGCAATGACCACGGCTGCCATCATCACCGGCAGATGGTTCACCATCCCGACCGCCGTGATCACCGCATCAAGGGAGAACACCGCATCAAGAATAACAATCTGTACTACCACCACCCAGAAACTGGCATATCCTTTACCCTGTCCTTCGTCGTGTTGACGGTTTTCCAGCCGTTCGTGCAGCTCGGTCGTTGCTTTAAACAGCAGGAAGATACCCCCGAACAGCATGATCAAATCACGGCCGGAGAAGGTGAAGTCCCACACGGAGAAGAGCGGTTTTGTCAGCGTCACCATCCAGGAGATAAGCGACAGCAGGCCTAAACGCATCACCAGTGCCAGAGAAAGGCCAATCAGGCGCGCTTTATCTCGCTGTTTTGGCGGCAGTTTATCGGCAAGGATAGCGATAAAGACCAGGTTATCAATACCAAGAACAATTTCCAGAACGACAAGTGTCAACAACCCCGCCCAGATCGAGGGGTCCATTAAGAATTCCATGGCAGGCTCCGGCTAAAGGCATGGTGAGTCCGCGCGTAATAATGCGCAGGCATGATGACAATAAGGGGGTTCAAGGCGAAAGAATGGCTGGCGCAAACTGGCCAGAGGGTGAACTGACGTCGGTGACGGTCCATACAGCGGGCTACTGCCCTATACTCCTGATAATTTAAACGAACGCTAAACATATCAGAGAGACTTTGAGTTTTGCAAAGATTTACCTGAATTTGCATTTTGAGAGATATTTTTCGCTTCGAAATTTCTCACACGCGAAAGCTAAATTACGGATGTGCATCACATAAATTATTTTTTCACTATCTAAAATAATTCCCGGAAGTCTGAGTTTTTTCTCTCTAAGCCCTGTCTGAATCGATTCGGGTTGTTAGGGCGATCCACAACACATCAACCAATGGTGTGTTAACGACAAAAACGAAGGAGGTAGCAAGTGACCATTGCTATTGTGATAGGCACACATGGTTGGGCTGCGGAACAGTTACTCAAAACCGCCAAAATGCTGTTAGGCGAGCAAGAGAACGTCGGTTGGATCGATTTCGTTCCCGGTGAAAACGCGGAGACGTTAATCGAGAAATACAACGCGCAGTTGGAAAAGCTCGATACACATCAGGGCGTGCTATTTCTCGTTGATACATGGGGAGGCAGCCCGTTCAACGCTGCCAGCCGCATTGTCGTCGATAAAGAGCACTATGAAGTGGTGGCTGGCGTCAACATCCCTATGCTGGTGGAAACACTGATGGCGCGTGACGACAACCCAACCTTTGATGAACTGGTCGCGGTTGCGGTGGAAACGGGACGCGAAGGCGTGAAAGCGCTGAAAGCCAAACCCGTGGAAAAACCGGCCCCCGTCGCGCCCCCTAAACCGGCGGCTCCGTTAAAGCCAATGGGACCGAACGACTACATGAACATTGGCCTTGCCCGAATCGATGACCGTCTGATTCATGGCCAGGTAGCCACGCGCTGGACCAAAGAAACAAACGTGACGCGAATCATCGTCGTCAGTGATGAAGTCGCGGCGGATACCGTACGTAAAACGCTGCTCACACAGGTTGCGCCTCCCGGGGTGACGGCGCACGTAGTGGACGTTGCCAAGATGATCCGTGTTTACAACAACCCGAAATATGCGGGTGAGCGGGTGATGCTGCTGTTTACCAACCCAACTGACGTGCTGCGCGTTGTCGAAGAAGGGGTGAAAATCACCTCTGTAAACGTCGGCGGCATGGCCTTCCGTCAGGGAAAAACTCAGGTGAACAACGCGGTTTCAGTGGATGAGAAAGACATTGCGGCTTTCCAGAAGCTCAACGAACGCAACATCGAGCTGGAAGTTCGCAAAGTTTCTAACGACCCGAGACTGAAAATGATGGATTTGATCAGCAAAATAGCGAAGTAATGCGCCGTGCTGGTTGACTCAGTTTCACACTTACGTTTGTTTTAGCAGAGGAGAAGTACAATGGAGATTACCACTCTTCAGATTGTGCTGGTGTTCATCGTTGCATGTATCGCGGGTATGGAATCGATACTCGATGAATTTCAGTTTCACCGTCCGTTAGTGGCCTGTACGCTGGTGGGTATTGTTCTGGGTGACATGAAAACCGGTATCATCATCGGGGGTACCCTGGAGATGATCGCACTGGGTTGGATGAACATCGGTGCGGCTGTTGCACCGGATGCCGCACTGGCCTCAATCATTTCCACCATTCTGGTTATTGCCGGTCATCAAAGCATCGGGGCCGGTATCGCGCTGGCTATCCCGCTGGCAGCGGCAGGCCAGGTTCTGACCATCATCGTGCGTACCATTACCGTGGCCTTCCAGCACGCGGCGGATAAGGCGGCGGAAAGCGGAAACCTCACTGCACTATCCTGGATCCACGTCTCTTCCCTGTTCCTGCAGGCGATGCGTATCGCTATCCCGGCGGTGATTGTCGCGGTGTCCGTTGGTACCAGCGAAGTTCAGGGCATGCTGAACGCCATTCCGGAAGTTGTGACCAGCGGTCTGAACATTGCCGGTGGCATGATCGTGGTGGTTGGTTATGCGATGGTCATCAACATGATGCGCGCGGGCTACCTGATGCCGTTCTTCTATCTCGGCTTCGTCACTGCGGCGTTTACTAACTTCAACCTCGTTGCTCTGGGTGTGATTGGTACCGTAATGGCCATTCTCTATATCCAACTGAGCCCGAAATATAACCGCTCTGCTGGCGCGCCTGCACAGGCGGCTGGTAATAACGATCTCGATAACGAACTGGACTAACAGGTGAGCGAAATGGTTGATATGACTAAAACTACCACCGAGAAAAAACTCACTCAGAGTGACATTCGTGGCGTGTTCATTCGTTCTAACCTGTTTCAGGGTTCATGGAACTTCGAACGTATGCAGGCGCTGGGTTTCTGCTTCTCTATGGTGCCAGCGATTCGTCGCCTGTATCCGGAGAACAACGATGCGCGTAAACAGGCCATCAAGCGTCACCTGGAATTCTTCAACACCCATCCGTACGTAGCGGCTCCGGTACTGGGCGTTACGCTGGCGATGGAAGAACAGCGTGCCAACGGCGCTGAGATTGACGATGCGACCATCAACGGTATCAAAGTTGGTCTGATGGGGCCACTGGCTGGTGTCGGTGACCCGATTTTCTGGGGTACCGTACGTCCGGTCTTCGCCGCGCTCGGTGCAGGTATCGCCATGAGCGGCAGCCTGCTTGGGCCACTGCTGTTCTTCTTCCTTTTTAACCTGGTGCGTCTGGCCACCCGTTATTACGGCGTGGCATACGGTTACCGTAAAGGTATCGATATCGTTCAGGATATGGGCGGCGGCTTCCTGCAGAAACTGACGGAAGGGGCGTCTATTCTCGGCCTCTTTGTCATGGGGGCACTGGTTAACAAGTGGACGCACGTGAACATCCCGATGGTGGTATCAACCATCACCGGCCAGGATGGTCAGACGCGTGTTACCACCGTGCAAACCATTCTCGATCAGTTGATGCCGGGTCTGGTGCCGCTGCTGTTGACCTTTGCCTGTATGTGGCTGCTGCGTAAGAAAGTCAACCCGCTGTGGATCATCGTTGGCTTCTTCGTCATCGGTATCGTAGGTTATGCCATTGGTCTATTAGGTCTGTAATCAGTTGTGCTATAACCGGGGCCCTGCCCCGGTTTTTTTATTCTCAGGAGGAACCATGACGCTCACGGACAGCATACTGATGTTGTTTATCGCCGCCCTGTTGGCTTTTGCCATTTACGATGAACTGGTCCTGCCCCGCCGTCACGGCAATACCCTGCTGGCCCTCCCCTTACTGCGACGCAGCCGTGTCGATGCCTCTATTTTTGTTGGTCTTTTAGTTATCCTTATTTACAACAACGTCACAAATAACGGCACATCGTTAACCACATGGTTATTATGTGCACTGGTATTATTGGCCGTTTACCTTTTCTGGATCCGTACACCCAAAATCATCTTCAAATCGCGTGGTTTTTTCTTTTCCAGCGTATGGATTGAATATAACCGTATTAAAGAGATGAATTTATCTGAGGATGGCGTGCTGGTGATGCAATTAGAACAACGACGTCTCCTTATTCGGGTCAAGAATATTGATGACCTGGAGAGAATATATAAACTTATGATTAAAAATCAGTAAGTTAGCTAAAAAACTCGCACTTCATATCCGTATATTAAATAAGCACATTTATAGCCTTTGCTATATTTCATCTGGAAATGTGCTTATTTTTTTTAACGTTATATTCACGCATAAATCTAAGGAAGGTGCGATTTAATCGGTGGGGTTCAGTGGAGTCCTTAGCTGTATTAGCCTTACCTTAGCTGAGCTGTAT
>NZ_CBFFRL010000027.1:0-35952 GCF_965644215.1 Phytobacter sp. V69 | reverse complement strand
ATACAGCTCAGCTAAGGTAAGGCTAATACAGCTAAGGACTCCACTGAACCCCACCGATTAAATCGCACCTTCCCTAACTTCGATTCCAAACTGCTCTATTCCTTTAATTACCCGGATGAACAGACCGGGGAAGGGCTGGCCGGTTACGGCAGTCTGGACCGCGGTACACGTAAGCTCGACTCGGTGGATACCTATGCCACCGGGCCATTTACCCTGCTGGGCCGTCAGCATGAGCTGGTGGCGGGCGTGAGTTACTCTCGCCAGAGCAATCGCTACTACAGCGCCGGTGCCGATATGGACACCAGCGACATTGGCGTCTTCAACAATAGCTGGAACGGAAATATAAGCGAGCCGGAATGGAGCGACTGGACGCTGACCTCCGATGATATCGTGCGTCAAAAATCGGCCTATACCGCAGCGCGTTTCTCGCTGGCGGATCCCCTGTCGCTGATTATTGGTGCCCGCTACACCCAGTGGAGTACGCATGGCACCAGCGGTAATGTCAGCAAAAACAACCTGACCCCGTACGGCGGGCTGGTCTATGACATCAACGATATCTGGTCGGCCTATGCCAGCTACACCTCCATCTTCCAGCCGCAGACCTACCGTACCAGCGACGGGAAATACCTCTCGCCGGTGACGGGCAAGAACTACGAAACTGGCCTGAAATCCGACTGGATGAACGGGCGCCTGACCACCACCTTCGCGATATTCCGTATCGAGCAGGATAACGTCGGCCAGGCCAATGGCAATGAGATGGTGAACGGCACCAGCGAGCAGGCCTATTACGCGGCGAAAGGGGCGGTGAGCAAAGGGGCGGAGTTTGAAATTAACGGTGCGGTAACTGACCGTCTGCAGGTGACCTTCGGCGCAACACGCTATGTGGCGCGCGATTCCACGGGGCGCTTTAACAGCAATATGCCGCAAACCGACTTTAAACTGTTCACCCGTTACCAGTTGCCGATGCTGCCTGAGCTGACCGTTGGCGGCGGGGTTAACTGGCAGAACCGCACCTTCCAGGACGTGACCGGGGCGGACGGCGAAACTACGCGCGTGTATCAGGGCAGCTATCCGCTGGCGAACCTGTTTGCCCGCTATCAGGTGACCAGACAGCTGGCGGTGCAGGGGAATATCAACAACCTGTTCGATCGTGAATATTACAGCTGGCTGAGCGACTACGGTGTCTACGGCGAGCCGCGCAATTATTCTGTGAGCCTCTCCTATTCCTTCTGATCCTCATCTGCCCCGGCATCCGGTCGGGGCATCACATCAGTTGAAAACGCGCGGATTTAGCCTATGGTATTTAGCACCTTGTTGATTATCCGGCATATTGAATCCCATGATCCTCACCACTGAACGCCTTCATCTGCGCCCGGTAACGCTTGCCGATACGGATGCGCTTTTTCGGATCTACGGCGATCCGGCGACCAACCAGTTTAATCCTGCGGGGCCGTTTCCTGACATTGGCCATGCGCAACAGGCCATGGCGCAGTGGCTACACCACTGGCAAATGAACAACTTTGGCAACTTTGCCATTACCTTAAGCGACGTTCCTGAACATGTGATTGGCTTTGGTGGCCTGAGTGTCAGAACCTACGAATCAATGACTATCAATAACCTGGGCTATCGTTTGGCGACCGAAGCCTGGGGGCAAGGGTTGGCTACCGAGTTTGCCGGACGGCTTCTTCCCTTCGGTTTTGACATGCTCGGGCTTGGCGATATCTCTGCCGTGGTAAGACAACATCATCTGGCGTCGCAGCGCGTATTAGAAAAAATCGGCCTGCGCCAGGTGGCTGAAGTTCACGATGTTCCCAACGCTCCCGCCAGTCTGGTATACCGCTTAATGCAAGATGAATGGCGACAGGCCAGCGATAAATCGTAAGAGGGAAGGGATGATTCAGGTAGAACACGCCGATCCGCTGTCGGCAGACTCGCAGACGCTTATCGAACAACTCTCTGCTGCGCTCGCGCGCATCACCGGCAGCAGCGGCAAACGTTCGTTTAATATTGATGACCTGCAATCCGCACGGGCGGTGTGGGCGCTGGCCCGCAACGCGCAGGGCACTGCAATAGGCTGCGGTGCAATTCGCCCGCTGACGCAGGAAACGGCGGAACTGAAAAGGATGTATTCCACAGGCAGCGAAGCGGGCGTCGGCAGTGCGGTTCTCTCTTTTCTGGAAGAGGCCGCAAGAACGCTCGGCTATCGCGAAATCACCCTGGAAACGCGGCGCGTCAACCACAAGGCCGTGGCGTTCTATGAAAAGCATGGCTACACCGTTACCGATAATTACGGTGTCTATATTGGCCGGGATGAGGCGGTGTGCTTTATCAAAGGCCTGTAAGATGCGGGCAGTCGCGCGCTCACGCCGATCGTTATTTGCGCAGCAGTTTCTGTAGTCGTTTTTTGTGCCACCCGGCAATCAGATTGCCAAAGACAAAAACGCGCAGTCCACGCACCACCAGCAGCGCGCCCCAGATGGCGGCGACCCACAGCGACCAGACGCTCTCTGGCGAGGTGGTACGGTTGAGGAAATAGAGTAAAACGCAGACCACCACCGCGGTTAACACCGAGCGGTAAAAGCGACTCTCTTCCCCCACCTGCTTTCTGGCTTCCGTAATGCGCTGATCCAGCGCCTCATCACCTTCATTTTGCGTGCTGCCAGAAAGCTCGGACACGCTCACTTCAAAAACAGCGGCCAGCGCGCTAAGCGTTTCCAGGCTGGGCTGCTCCTGGTTTTCAATGCGCTGTACGGTACGTACGCTCAATGCGGCCATTTCAGCCAGCTGTTCCTGGGACCAGGCACGGGCAAGGCGAAACTCTTTCACTCGGTTGGTACTCATCATAATGTCTCCGTGGTAGGCAGGATGACAGCATCGCCCAAAAGGGAAAAAAGCGACACGACACGTACCCGACAGCAACCTGACAGCGCCATGACACGGGGGTTGCCGACCCACTTTGCTCTTCGGTATCCCGATATTCAAGCATAACGCGTCATGTGTGTCGCCGATGTTTTCTGCCGCGAACGAACCAGGAAACTGCGGCGATAAAAGGCCTCTGTGCGCGTAAAACGGTTATGACAGTGCGAGGGTAACAATATACGCCGCATCAGGTTGCGATTACGCGTTTGCCGCTTCCTGCGGAACGTTGCGAAAGCTGATGGCCAGGCGGTTGTAAGCATTCATCAGGCCAATCGCCATCGTCAGGTCGGTCAATTCCTTATCTTCAAATACCGCCGATGCCGCATGGAGTGCATCGTCCGGCACGCGCGTCTCGGCGACGCGGGTGACAATCTCCGCCCACGCCAGCGCCGCTTTCTCACGCTCGGTGAAGACATTTCCCGCCTCATCCCACACCTGCACCAGAGCGAGCTTTACCGGGCTCACCCCTTTTTTGACCAGGTCGCGGGTGTGCATATCAAGGCAAAACGCACAGCCGTTAATCTGGCTCACGCGCAGGTTCACCAGTTCAATCAAGGTGTCTTCAAGACCGCACTGGGAAATATAGGCATATACGTTACCAAAGGCTTTTACGCCTGCCGGAGAGGTTTTGGAATAATCGATGCGCTGGCTCATGGGGTCGTTCCTGTTCAGTAGTGAGGCGGCCAGCTTATCAGTTGCACGTACACAAAAAAGAACCAAAAATGAATGATTCTTTTGTACCACGAAACCGCAATCTCAGCGCACAGGTCAGTCATCATGGCAAAACAACCGCTTCGGCTACATATCGATCGCAGCGCACGCCTTTCGCTTTCGGAACAGATTCGCACGGGCATCACCGAGGCGATCGTCAGCGGTGTGCTAACGCCAGGGGACAGGCTGCCGTCATGGATCGATCTGGCGGTTCAGCTTGGCGTATCACGCGGGACGATAAAAACTGCCTATGAGCGCCTGGGCGACGCGCAATTAATTGTTTCGTCACGTACGTCCGGCACCTGCGTCGCTGATTTTATTCCGCACCATAACCGCCAGCAGCCCGCGCCCGACCCTTTGCCCGCTTCGGCGCTATACCAGGATTTCTTTTCTCCCACCGGCGATTTCCAGATGGGGATCCCGGTTGCTGATACCTTCCCGGCGACGCTGTTTGCCCGGCTTTTTGCCGCTGCGGCCAGATCGCAGATGGCCTCTCCGCAGCATTATGCCGATCCGCGCGGTGAATCCGCACTGCGCCGGGAGATTGCCGCACAGTTGGCACTCTCCCGTGGCATTAAGTGCCATCCTTCACAGGTCTTTGTTACCACCGGCTTTACCGGTGCGCTGGGCGTCATTCTGCATGCGCTCGGGCTGCGGGGGAAAAAGGTCTGGGTTGAAAATCCCGGTTTTCCCCCTGCCAGACGGGCGCTGGAGTTGGCCGGCCTGACGCTGATCCCGGTTCCTGTTGATGAGGAGGGGATGAATATCCGTGCGGGAGAGCAGCTGGCGCAAGACGCGGCGCTGGCGCTGGTCACGCCCGGGCAGCAGGCCCCGCTCGGCATGACCCTTTCGCTTGAGCGGCGTCAGCAGCTCCTGACATGGGCGGAACGTAACCGCAGTTGGATAATTGAAGATGATTATCTGGGGGAGCTACAACTGCACCGTCGGGCGGCACCGGCGCTGGCCTCAATGGACGTTAATGGCCGGGTGATCCATATTGGGTCGTTCAGTAAAAACATCAGCCCGACGCTGAGGCTCGGCTTTATGGTCGTGCCCACGTCATTAACGGAGACGGTAGCGGATGTGGTTGCCAGCCTGTCGCCCGCGCCGGATCCGGCGCTGCAAATGGCCACCCGCGCGTTTTTACACGAGGGTCATTTTTTACGTCATCTGCGAAAAATGAAGCGGACCTATAGCGCCCGCAGCCAGGCGCTGTACCAGCAACTTACGGCCATGGGTTACCGCGCACAGGTTAATGGGCTGTCGGTACTGTTACGGCTGGAGGAGGGGGCGCAGGATTCGGCCATCGCCCGCTATGCCTATACCGTGGGCCTTGCGCCTTCGCCGCTCTCGTCCTGGTATCTGCCCGGCACTACCAGCCAGGCGGGATTGTTGCTCGGCATGGCGAACGGGGAAGAGACATCGGGCGGCTGTGAACGATTAGACGCGTTTATTCGCCGGCTGGGTTAAGGAAAATCAGGTGAATGTGTTGTCTTCCCTGACGTCCTTGCTACACCGTGCCGTAAATGTTAAAAGGTGCGGCTTCATGACAACAAGAAAAGGGGAAAGACGTGAAAAACGCGTCAATGGTATCTGAGCAATCAGCAGATACCGCGTCGGAATCAGGGCCGATGCTGCAACGGGGACTGAAAAATCGCCATATTCAATTAATCGCCCTGGGGGGCGCTATCGGTACCGGACTGTTTTTGGGTATCGGTCCGGCAATCCAGATGGCGGGTCCGGCGGTGCTGCTGGGCTATGGCGTCGCAGGCATTATTGCCTTCTTAATTATGCGCCAGCTCGGTGAGATGGTGGTTGAAGAGCCGGTATCCGGTTCATTTGCCCATTTTGCCTTTAAATACTGGGGGCCGTTTGCGGGCTTCTTGTCTGGCTGGAACTACTGGGCGATGTTTGTGCTGGTAGGTATGGCAGAACTGACCGCTGCAGGCATTTATATGCAGTACTGGTTCCCGGATGTTCCCACCTGGATCTGGGCGGCATCGTTCTTCATCATCATTAACGCGATAAACCTGGTCAACGTGCGTTTGTACGGTGAAACCGAATTCTGGTTTGCGCTGATCAAAGTGCTGGCGATCATCGGCATGATCGGTTTTGGTCTGTGGCTGTTATTCGGTGGCCACGGCGGCGAGAGCGCCAGCTTTGACAACCTCTGGCGTCACGGCGGCTTCTTCGCCACCGGCTGGCACGGGCTGATTCTCTCTCTCGCGGTGATCATGTTCTCCTTTGGCGGGCTGGAACTGATTGGCATCACGGCGGCAGAAGCCAGCGAACCGCACACCACCATCCCGAAAGCAGTTAATCAGGTGGTCTATCGCATCCTGCTGTTTTATATCGGTTCGCTGGTCGTACTGCTGGCGCTGTATCCATGGGTCGATATCAAAGCTGACAGCAGCCCGTTTGTGATGATTTTCCACAACCTGAACAGTAACCTGGTGGCTTCGGCGCTGAACTTTGTCATCCTGGTAGCCTCGCTGTCGGTCTACAACAGCGGTGTGTATTCCAATAGCCGTATGTTGTTTGGTCTGTCAGTACAGGGTAACGCGCCCGCGTTCCTGACCCGCGTCAGCCGTCGCGGCGTGCCGGTCAATTCGCTGTTCCTCTCCGGGGCGATCACCTCGCTGGTGGTACTGGTAAACTATGTGCTGCCAAAAGAGGCGTTTGGTCTGCTGATGGCGCTGGTAGTCGCAACGCTGCTGCTGAACTGGATCATGATTTCGCTGGCACACCTGAAATTCCGTGCCGCGATGCGTCGCAAAGGGCGCGATCCTCAGTTCAAGGCGCTGCTCTATCCTTTCGGCAACTACCTGTGCATCGCTTTTATGCTGATGATCCTCGTGCTGATGTGCACCATGGACGGGATGCGCCTGTCGGCTATCCTGCTACCGGTGTGGATTGTCTTCCTGTTTGTTGCCTTCCACTTGTCGCGCCGTTCTGTCGGCCGCGCGTAACGATCGTTGCCTCGCCGGATCCGGCGGGGCATTTACCCCGCGTAAATTTATCGTGATTGATCTCCCACTCTTGTCTCAATACACAGGAAAATTATTTTGTAATCGATTACTTTTTCTCTTGATGGGTTTTGTAATCGATTACTTTTATAAGGTGAGGCAAAAAAATGGTGTCAACAACCGAAAGTAGTGGAAATCTGGTTCAGCATCGGCTGCTGGTTCCGCGGCTGTCACTGATGATGTTTTTACAGTTTTTTATCTGGGGTAGCTGGTCGGTCACGCTCGGTCTGGTGATGACGCAGCACAACATGTCACTGCTGATTGGCGATGCGTTTTCCGCCGGGCCGATCGCGTCGATTCTGTCGCCGTTTGTGCTCGGCATGCTGGTGGATCGCTTCTTTGCTTCGCAAAAAGTGATGGCGGTAATGCATCTGGCCGGGGCCGCGATTTTGATGTTTGTGCCGCAGGCGCTGGTGACGGAAAACGGTGCCATGCTGATTGCGCTGCTGTTTGGCTATACGCTGTGCTACATGCCCACGCTGGCACTGACCAACAACATCGCCTTCCACAGCCTGAGCAATATCGACAAAACTTTCCCGGTGGTACGCGTGTTCGGCACCATTGGCTGGATTGTGGCGGGGATCTTTATCGGCGTGACGGGCATTTCGTCGAGCGTGACCATTTTCCAGGTGGCGGCAATCTGCTCTGTGGCGCTGGCGCTCTATAGTCTGACACTGCCGCATACGCCGGCACCGGCCAAAGGGCTGCCGGTTGCCATGCGTGATCTGTTTTGCGCCGATGCGTTTGCCCTGCTGAAAACCCGTCACTTCTTTGTTTTCTCACTCTGCGCGATGTTGATTTCCGTGCCGCTTGGCACCTATTACGCCTATACCGCCTCTTATCTGGCGGATGCGGGCGTGGCAGATGTCAGTACCGCCATGTCCTTCGGCCAGATGTCTGAAATCTTCTTTATGCTGGTGATCCCGCTGCTGTTCCGCCGCCTGGGCGTGAAGTACATGTTGCTGATCGGCATGTGCGCCTGGTTTGTGCGTTATGCCTTCTTTGCCCTTGGTGTGAGTGAAGAGGGGCGCTTCCTGCTTTATCTCGGTATTTTGTTACACGGCGTCTGCTACGACTTCTTCTTCGTTGTTGGCTTTATCTACACCGACCGCGTGGCGGGGGAGAAGGTAAAAGGCCAGGCGCAAAGCATGGTTGTGATGTTCACCTACGGCATTGGCATGCTGCTGGGTTCGCAAATTTCCGGCGCGCTGTACAACCGCCTTGTTGCCGGGCAGACGTTGCCGCAGGCGTGGGTGACCTTTTGGTGGATCCCGGCGATTGCCGCAGCCGTGATCGCGCTGATTTTCCTTCTTTCGTTCAAATACAATGACAACGAGCATGCATAAGCTGTAGGAGGTGCTATGAAAACCATTCAGGGGCCGGGGATTTTTCTCGCGCAATTTATCGGGGAGCAGGCACCGTTTAACTCGCTGGAAGGACTGGCGGGTTGGGCGGCAGGGCTGGGCTACAAGGCGCTGCAAATCCCCTGTAACCACCCGGCAATTTTTGATGTCGGGCAGGCGGCGCAAAGCCAAAGTTACTGTGACGATGTGTGCGGTGTGCTGGCGCAACACAGCCTGGTGATTAGCGAGCTTTCCACCCATCTGGAAGGGCAGCTGATTGCGGTGCACCCGGCCTATGACGCGGCGTTTGATGGTTTTGCCCCTGCGTCGCTGCGTGGAGACCCGGCGGCGCGTCAGGCCTGGGCGACCCAAACCTTGTTCGATGCCGCGCGGGCCTCGAATAACCTTGGGCTACGTGCTCACGCGACGTTTTCTGGCGCGTTGGCCTGGCCTTATCTCTATCCGTGGCCGCCGCATAACGCCCTGTTATTTAAAGAGGCATTTGCGGAGCTGGCCCGTCGCTGGCGGCCGGTACTGGACCGCTTTGATGAGCTGGGCGTAGACCTGTGCTATGAAATTCACCCCGGTGAAGACCTGCATGACGGCGTCACCTTTGAGCGTTTTCTCGAGTGCGTCGATAACCATCCGCGCTGCAATATTCTCTATGATCCGAGCCATCTTCACCTGCAACAGATTGATTATCTGGCGTTTATCGATATCTACCACGAGCGCATCAAAGCCTTTCATGTTAAGGACTCGGAGTACCAGAGGGATGGTCGCAGCGGCGTCTATGGCGGCTATCAAAGCTGGGTCGACAGGCCTGGGCGTTTCCGTTCACCGGGTGACGGGCAAATCGATTTTGGTGCGGTGTTCAGCAAACTTACCCAGCACGGCTATGATGGCTGGGCCGTGCTGGAGTGGGAATGCTGCCTGAAAGCGGGGGAGGTTGGCGCGCGGGAAGGGAGCGAGTTTATTCGCCGCCATATCATTCCCGTTTCGGCATACGCGTTTGATGATTTTGCCGCCGGGCAAGAAGACCGGGGCAGCGTGCGTAACATGTTAGGACTGGGGAGCGTGGAATGATTCAGGTTGGGATTATTGGCACCGGGTTTATTGGCCCGGCGCATATTGAAGCCATTCGGAGACTGGGTTTTGTGGAGGTGGTGGCGCTGTGCGATGCCAATCTGGCTGATGCGCAGCAAAAGGCGCGGCAGCTTGGTGTGCCGCACGCCTATGCCTGCGCGGAGGAACTGCTGGCACATCCAGGATTACAGGTAGTGCATAACTGCACGCCGAACCATTTGCATGCGGACATCAACCGTAAAATCCTGCGGGCCGGAAAGCATGTGTTTTCGGAAAAGCCGCTGTGCATGACGGCCGAAGAGGCGCGTGAACTGGTGGCGCTTGCCGAACAGGCGAACGTGGTGCATGGCGTCAGTTTCGTCTATCGCCAGTTTGCGATGGTTCAGCAGGCGGCGAGCTTGCGCCAGTCCGGGCAACTGGGTCGGCTGTTTTCTGTTTACGGCAGTTATCTGCAGGACTGGATGCTGCTGGAAACGGACTATAACTGGCGCGTGGATGCGGCATCCGGCGGCCCGTCGCGGGCGATAGCGGATATTGGTTCACACTGGTGCGACACCCTGCAGTTTGTTACCGGGCGGCGCATTACCCAGGTGATGGCGGATTTATCCATCGTCTGGGCGATACGCAAAGCCAGCCGCAGAGCCGCGACTTTCACCAATACGCAGCAGGCGGCAGAGGTGGAGGACAAAACCGTGACCACCGAGGACGCCGGTTCGGTGCTGGTGCGTTTTGACGATGGCAGTAAAGGGTGCTTTAGCGTGTCGCAAGTGAGCGCGGGGCGGAAAAATCGCCTGAGTTTTGAGGTAAATGGTAGTGAGTGCTCACTGGGTTGGGACCAGGAAATCCCGCAGCAGCTGTGGATTGGCCATCGTCAGCAGCCCAACCAGATATTGACCGATGACCCGGTGCTGATGTCGCCGGATGTGGCCGCCAGTGCCCATTTCCCCGGCGGGCATATTGAAGGCTGGCCGGATGCGTTTAAGAATATGATGCTGAACTTCTATCGTGCGGTGCAGGCCGGGAAAATGCCCTCTCGCGGCGAGGCCCGATTTGCCTCGTTTTACGATGGGGCCAGCGTGATGTTTATTATCGACGCCATCCTGCAAAGTCACGCGCAGCAAAAGTGGGTGGCGGTGAAAGAGTAAAGGACTGCCGGGTGGCGACGTTGTCTTATCCGGCCTACAAAGGCGGTTTTCTCCCTCTCCATTCAGGGAGAGGGAGTTCGGATAAGGCCTCGCGATGTTGTCCACAGGGAAACTGTGGTAGCCTGCTAACCAGACGCTAACCGCAGGAAATATCGACGTTATGTCCATTCAGAAAATCGCCAGGCTGGCTGGCGTTTCCGTCGCGACCGTTTCGCGCGTGCTTAATAACAGCGAATCTGTTAAAGAAAAAAACCGCGAGCGCGTGCTCAAAGCCATTGCCGAAAGCAACTATCAGCCGAACCTGCTGGCTCGTCAGCTGCGTACTGCCCGCAGCTCCATGATTCTGGTGCTGGTATCAAATATCGCCAACCCGTTTTGCGCCGAAGTGGTGAAAGGGATTGAAGAGGAAGCAGAGAAAAACGGCTTTCGCATTCTGCTGTGTAATACCGGTTCGGACATGGAGCGTTCCCGTTCGGCGCTAAACCTGCTTTCCGGCAAAATCGTCGACGGCATCATCACCATGGACGCCTCCTCGCGGTTGCCGGAACTGGCGACGCTTATCGGCACTGCGCCCTGGGTGCAGTGTGCGGAATATGCCGATGATGGCGATGTTTCCTGCGTGGGCATTAACGATGTCGGCGCGGCGCAGTGCGTGATTGACCAGCTGCTGGCGCGCGGCTGCCAGCGTATCGCGCTGATTAACCACGATCTCAGCTATAAATATGCCCGTTCACGGGAAGAGGGTTACCGCGCCGGGCTTAAGGCGCATCAGCGTGATTATGCGATCGTGGAGTATGCAAGCGATCTGAGTTTCAGCGCAGGGAAAGCGGCAATGCAGACATTGTTACGCCAT
Organism: Phytobacter sp. V69; assembly: GCF_965644215.1. Lineage (NCBI taxonomy): Bacteria > Pseudomonadati > Pseudomonadota > Gammaproteobacteria > Enterobacterales > Enterobacteriaceae > Phytobacter > Phytobacter sp. V69. Next base: position 24,872 of record NZ_CBFFRL010000027.1, on the reverse strand, counting down.
GCACAACGCCCCGACGCGGTGTTTGCGGTGTCGGATACCCTGGCGGCAGGGGCCGTGCTGGCTATCCATGAAGCCGGACTGAACATGCCGCAGGATATTGCGGTGGTCGGTTTTGACGGCACCGAACTGGCGGAGATGGTCACGCCACCGCTGACAACGGTTTATCAGCCGTCAAAAGAGATTGGCCGCAAGGCGGTAGGGCTGCTGCTCAATAAAATCGATAACCCGCAGGCCCCAACCGAGAGAATCATGATGGACTGGCAGTATATTTCCCGCGCCAGCGCCTGATATTATTGCCATGATTTTTTGCCAGCCTTCTCGCTGGCTTTTTTATACTTTTGGGAGCTTTGCCAATGAACCGGCAACGACAAGCTGAGCTGTTCCTCGTTTTCACCGCCATGATTGCCGCCTGCGGCTGGATCTTTTCCCGTGAGGCGATTTCGGGCATGCCGGTATTTGCCTTCCTTGGGCTGCGCTTTTTAGGTGCCGCGCTGGTGTTGCTGCCGTTTTGTCGCGGGCAGCGTATTCCGCTGGCAAAACTGCGTCAGGTCTTTATCAGCGGCCTGTGGATGGCGCTCAACCTGTGTCTGTGGATTTGGTCGGTCTCGACCACCCCGTCGCTGGGCGAGGGGGCGTTTATCATGAGCCTCTCGATGCTGTTTGTGCCGCTGGTGGCCTGGGGCATGATGGGCGTGCGTCCTGCTCGTGCGTACTGGGAATGTCTGCCGCTCGCCTTTATTGGCTGGCGCTGCTAAGCCTGCACACGCCGATTGTGTTCCACCCCAGCCAGGGCTGGTTCCTGCTGACGGCTTTTGTGCAATCCGTTTCGTTTTGCTACACCAGCCGTATTGCCCGCGATGTCCCGCTGCTCCCACTCACCACGGTACAACTGGCGGTGACCGGGCTGGCTGGTGTGCTGATTTCCCTGTCGTTTGAACACTGGACGCAGCCGTTTACCGCTTCTACCGCCATGTGGCTGGTCGCCAGTATTCTGATTGCCACCAGCCTGCGTTTTGGCCTGCAATTGCAGGGACAGAAATATGCTGCCGTTGCCAGCGCCGCCATCATCATGGTGCTCGAACCGCTGCTGACGGTGATTGTTGCCGCCATCTGGTACAGCGAACGCCTGCCGCTGCAAAAAATCATCGGCGGCGTGCTGATTCTGCTGGCACAACTCTGGTTCCGCTGGCGGCTGGTGGCACGTCTGCCGTCAAAAATCTGACATCCTCAGTTTGCCGGACAGCGGGGTGCAAGCTGCTGGCGTGCGCCAATCGCGGCGACGGCAAGCAGCAGCATCATGACGGTCTCCGCCACTAAAAACCCGCCCAGCGCTTCGGTGTAATTGCCTTGGGTGAGGTTGCGCAGATGCAAAAACAGCCCACCGAGCACCGCCGGACCCAGCCCCAGCGTAGCCTGTTGCAGCGTACTGAGAATGGCGCTGCCCGCGCCTGCGTCGTGGGTGGCAATATCACGCATCCCGATACGGTAAAAACTGTTCACGATCAGCGCCTGCCCATAGCCAATCAGCGCGGTAGAGGGGGCAAGATTTAAGGCGTTGAGATCGCCACGGGTCAACCAGAGCGTGGCGAACAGCGCCAGCAGGCCGCTTATCTGAATCGCGATGCCGCTAAGCAGAATGGTGCGCACGCTGTGGCGGGCAATCAGCTTCGGCGCATACCAGACCGAGGCGAAATAGGTCACCCCAAGTACAACAAAACTGTTACCGGACTGCCACGGCGCCATGCCAACTCCTGCCTGTAAGGTCAGCGCCATGCAGAACATAAAGCCGGACCAGGCGCTGAAAAACAGCAGGGCAATCAAGAAGCCGAAACGAATGCTGGGCAATTTGAGTAGGCGCGGAGGCATCAACGGATGCAGCCCTTGTTGTTCCTGACGCAGTGCACCGGCGCGCATCCACAATACCAGCGGAATTATCGCCACTAAGGCCGCCTGGCTCTGCCACGGCCAGCCTAAGTCCGGGCTGAGGGAAAGCGGGAACAGCAGGCAGCATAAGATCAGCGCCAGCGCGAAGGTACCCTGCCAGTCAATGCGCGTTGGGGTTTCATTACGCGTTTCCGGGACATAGCGATGGCTTAATGCCAGCACTACCAGGCTTATCGGCACGTTAATAAAAAAGGCGTTCCGCCAGCCGAGCCCGGCAATATCCGCCGACACCAGCCAGCCGCCGCCCATCTGCCCGATAATAAACGCCACGCCGCCAATTCCCCCATACAGGCTGATGGCGCGAGCATGGGCCGGGCCTTTGAGAGTGACATGCATAGTCGCCAGAATTTGCGGCATGATCAGCGCCGCGCTCATGCCTTGCAGAGTGCGGGCCGCGAGCAGGGCGGTAATGGAGTTGGCGATACCGCACAGCAGCGAGGCGATGCCAAACAGCGCCACGCCCCATAAGAATATTTTGCGGCGACCAAAGTTATCGCCCAGTTTGCTGCCCTGCCAGACAGACGGCAAACGCCACGCCGTACAGCGCCACGATCAGGGAGAGCTGCGTGGTATTGGTGTGCAGCGACAGGGTGATGGAATCAAGGGCGACGTTGGTGATCGAGGTATCGATCAGCGGCAGCATCTGTCCGGTCAACAGTAATAACAAGCCCGCACGACCGGGTGAAACAGCAGACGTATTCATGGTAACTCCATTGCGTCATTCATCAGATGGACGTAGCATCGCTGATATGAAAAACGGGTACCAGTTCTTGCTTATACTGGTACTGGCAATACCATGCTGGAGGTTTTATGAGTCTGATGTCGGAACGCTCCCCTCTGTTGAGCGTTCAGGATGAGAACCGCAAACAGCTCGGCGCTTTTTTGCGTTCTCGTCGGGAAAGCCTTGATCCGCCGCGTCTTGGCCTGCCGCGCAGCGGGCGGCGGCGTACACCCGGCCTGCGGCGCGAAGAGGTGGCACTGCTCGCCGACGTCGGTGTGACCTGGTATACCTGGCTGGAACAGGGCAGGGACGTTAATCCGTCGGCCAGCGTGATGCAGGCGATCGCCAATGCGCTGCAGTGCTCGGCAACCGAAACCCGCCACCTGTTTTTACTGGCGGGTCTGACGCCTGCGGAAACGCTGGCGGTGCCGCAGTGTGAAAGTATCAGCGCCGGGGCGCGTAAAATGCTCGATAGCCTGTTGCCGCAACCGGCCAGCATCCAGAAATCCAATTTTGATATTGTCGCGTGGAACGAGGCTTTTTCACGGATGATGGGTATTGATTTTCATCAAATACCGGAAGATGAGCGCAATTGTATTTATCTTTATCTGACCAACCCGACCTGGCGCAGCCGCATTGGACGCAAAGAGAGTGTATTACCGACCTTTGTCGCCTATTTCCGTGCGGCGATGGCGGAGCACCGGGGCGAGCCGCAGTGGGAAGCGAAGCTGGCGCGCTTTTGTGCAGTATCGGAAGAGTTTGCCTCGCTGTGGCATAAGCACTACGACGTGCGGGGCGTGGAGAACCAGTTGAAAACCTTCACCCACCCTGAGTTTGGTGAGTTTTCGTTGCAGCAAATGTACTGGTTTTCAGCGCCGCGCAACGGGTCGCGACTGCTGGTGTATTTACCGATAGACGAGCAGGGCGAGCAGGCGCTGGCGTGGCTGGCAGACCACGGCTAATCATGTCTCAGAGATAGAGTTTTCCGCCGAGAACCGTATACGACTGGCCTGCCAGGGCCACACGGCCTTCTGCGATGAGGGCAATTTGCAGTTCGCCGCCGCGCGGGGAGGCCTGCCAGGCGCAGAGCGCGCGTTTATCCAGACGCGCCGCCCAGTACGCCGCCAGCGCGCAGTGCGCGGAACCGGTCACCGGATCTTCATTCACGCCCACCCAGGGGGCGAAGTAGCGAGAGATAAAATCGTATTTGCCGTGGCCTGGGGCGGTAATTGCAACGCCGCGTCCGGGCAGTGCGCCAAGCGCCTGAAAATCAGGCTTGAGCCGTTCAATTAGCTGCGCGTCTTCCACCACAATCATCTCTTTGGGGCCAAATTTCCCACTGGTGAAGACATCGCTGGCATCGAGACCCAACGCATCCAGCAGGGCGTCGTTTGGCGTATAGTTCATATCCGGCTTTAAGAGCGGGAAATCCAGTTCGATAGTTTCCGCGCGTGCGGTGGCGTTAAGCGGGCCGGAAAGGGTGGTGAAGACAACGCTTTCATCGACGGCAAGCAGTCCGGTCTGGCGCAGAATATGGGCCGTGGCGAGCGTGCCGTGACCGCATAAATCGACCTCTGCCTGGGGCGTAAACCAGCGCAGACGGTAGTCATCGAGCGCCAGGAATGCGGTCTCGGAGACGGCCATCTCTGCCGCAATTTGTTGCATGGTGGTGGTTTCAAGGCCTTGAGGAGTAATGCACACCCCCGCCGGATTGCCGGAAAAAGGGCGTGTGCTAAAAGCATCAACCTGGTAAATCTCAAGTTCCACTGCGCGTGCTCCTGTCAGAAAAACGAAAGTCTACCGTAACGCGTTTTTCGTTTTCCGAACAGTCAGCGTGGACGCAGACGCTGCTGATCTTTTTTCGCCAGCGTATCGACCACGAGATCCCGCGAGTCATTGATCAGATCGTCGAGCAGGTCTTCGGTGATCCCGACGCCTGCAAACACCGAGATCCAGTGCTTTTTATTCATGTGGTAGCCTGGCTCAATGCTGCGGTAGATCTGTTGGTTGAGCAGGGATTTTTGCGGATCCGATTTCATCGTGACCATCGGTCGACCGTGGGCGGTGGTGGTCATCATAAAAATCTTGCCGCCGACTTTAAAAATGTCGTGTTCCGGGCCAAACGGCCAGCACAGCTCGGTGAACGGCAGCTCGAGCGCAATGCGCCGCGCGGCCTCCTGCAACGCTTTACTGTCCATTGCTGTGTTCCACGGTGAGGGCGCGCCACATAGCCTCAAAGCCCAGGCGCTTGGTCTCTTTTGCTTTTTGCGGATCGCGGCTGGCGAAATCCATGGTGGTTTCCGCCAGCGTCAGAAAAATGGCATCGCCAAAGGGGGAAAACTCTTCGGAAAGAAATTCGGGCGTGACCGAACGGTGGCAGATTTCATGCAGCTCAGGGAACATGTCCTTGACCTGCTGGCGCGTTTGCGGCGTGATTTTTTCGCTGACCGAAATCTGGCGAATCGCATTATGCGCCGACGGGTGGCGGATACCCCAGTCGATGTAGCTGTTCCAGATGGCCTGGGTGTGTATTTTGGGATCGCTGTTCGACCGGTCAAGGCTGTCGATCATGGTCCGGCAAAGATCGGATTTTAAATGCAGGTAGAGTGCATTGAGCAGGTCGTCTTTGGTGGCAAAATAGCGAAACAGGGTGCCTTCCGCCACGCCCGCGTTACGGGCAATCACCGCGGTTGAAGCGGCAATGCCGGTTTGCGCGATAGCGACAGATGCCGCATCCAGTAATGCTAATTTCTTATCTTCACTCTTCGGACGAGCCACTACACTTTCCCTCACTGATTTAGAAAAACCACGATTGAACCATGCCCTCTGTGACGCTGCAACGCTGAACATCAAAGATTGAAAATCATCTTGACGACTTTCTATTCATTTCTATAATGAGTGCTTACTCACTCATAATCAAGTCCAGTCTACTTTCAATGTCCCAGCGGAAGGGACATTTTCTCGGATCAGGGTATGAAACGACTCTTACTTAGCGTGGTTCTTATTATGCTCGTTGTGTCTGCTGCCAGTTTGCCTTTTGTTTTAAACGCCGGATTTGGTCAACGCCCGCAGGGTGAGCAACTGACCCGGGTAGAGCAGTCTCCGCAGTACCGGGACGGTGAATTTCATAACCAGTTACCTACGCCCAACTACACAGGGCAGAAAAGTATGGTGGCGGCAATGTGGGAGTTTTTGACCACCCGCCGGGAAAATGCACGCCCGCAGTGGCCGCTGCCGATGGTCAAGACGGATCTGGCAAGCCTGCTGCTGGAGCAGGACACGGTGGTGTGGCTGGGCCACTCCTCGTGGTATCTGCAACTGGCCGGGAAACGTATTCTTATCGATCCGGTGCTGAGCAGCTACGCCGCGCCGTTCTCATTTCTGAATAAAGCCTTCGACGGTGACTATCCGTGGACGGCGGACGCCATGCCGGAAATCGATCTGCTGATCATTTCCCATGACCATTACGACCACCTGGATTACGCCACCATCAAGGGGCTGATGCCAAAAATCAAACGGGTGATTACCCCGCTGGGCGTCGGATCGCATCTGCGCTACTGGGGCATGAACCCGGACATTATCCAGGAAGCGGACTGGCAGCAAAAAATCAGCGTGAGCGGCGACCTGGATGTACACGTGCTGCCGGCGCGCCACTTTTCCGGACGCGGTCTGAAACGCAACCAGACCTTGTGGGCGAGCTTTATGTTCGTTACCCCGAATCGCAAGCTCTATTACAGCGGCGATACCGGTTATGGACCGCACTTTAAGGCCATCGGCGAACAGTTTGGTTCGGTGGATCTGGCCATTCTTGAAAACGGTCAGTACGACCAGGACTGGAAGTACATCCACATGATGCCGGAGGAAACGGCGCAAGCAGCGGAGGAGTTAAATGCGCGGGCGGTACTGCCGGGCCACGCCGGACGATTCGTGCTGGCAAAACACACCTGGGACGATCCTTATAAACGTCTGGCGGCGGCAAGCCTCGGCAAAGGGTATCGATTGTTAACGCCCACACTTGGCGAAGCGGTCCATGCGGCGGATAACGCCCAGGGCTTCCGCGCCTGGTGGGAATAACGGTTTATTTCGAAGAGCAGAGAGGGGGAGCGCTGTATGACTATTTCCGCTCAGGTTATCGACACTATCGTCGAGTGGATCGACGACAATTTACATCAACCATTGCGTATTGATGATATCGCGCGCCACGCCGGGTATTCAAAATGGCACCTGCAACGGCTTTTTTTGCATTACAAAGGGGAGAGTCTGGGGCGCTATATTCGCGAACGCAAACTGTCGCTGGCGGCGCGGGATTTACTCAATACCGATGACAAGGTCTACGATATTTGCCTGAAATATGGCTTTGATTCGCAACAGACCTTTACGCGGATCTTTACCCGCACCTTCAACCAGCCGCCGGGCGTCTGGCGCAAAGAGAATCACCCACGCGCGCATTAAGCCGTAACCCCGGCGGCCTGAGCCAGCCGGGGTTCTTTTTTCAAACGCCTTATCCAGGCTACGCGATCGTAGGTCAGGTAAGCGAAGCGCCACCCGACAGATTATTCCCGGATGGCGGCGCAAACGCCTTATCCGGGCTACGCGATCGTAGGTCGGGTAAGCGAAGCGCCACCCGACAGATTATTCCCGGATGGCGGCGCAAACGCCTTATCCAGGCTACGAGATTGTAGGTCGGGTAAGCGAAGCGCCACCCGACGTCCCGTTTTTACCAGGCGTATTTCACCGTGGCGGTCATCGTACGACCCGTGCCATAGAAGCAGGCGGTATCGCCGGCGCATGACGCCACATACTTGGTGTTCGCCAGGTTATTGACGTTGAACTGCACGCTCGCCCCTTTCAGGCTGTTGTTCAGCTCACCCAGGTCATAACCGAGCATCGCGTCATACAAATCGACCGCGGCCACTTTAAAGGTATTACGCGCATCGCCATAGCTGGTGCCGATGTAACGCACGCCCACGCCCGCCGTCAGACTCTTAAGCGGCCCGCCCGTCAGGGTGTAGCTGGTAAATGCCGATGCCATATGGGCAGGAATACGCTGTGGTGTTTTGCCCTGTACGCCTGCGACCGTCGTGCTGACGTTTTCCGCATCGGTATAGGTATAGGACGCGATAATATTCCAGCTGTCCCACAGGGTAGAGTGCACCTCGGCTTCAATCCCTTTGGCGCGAATTTCGCCCGCGTTCTCGTACCATCCCGCACTGCTGTCATAGGTCGGCACGTTGGTCTGGCGCAGGTCATACGCCGCCAGCGACATCAGCGTATTTTCTACCGGCTGGTATTTCACACCCACTTCGGTCTGCTTACCGGTGGTGGGAGCAAACGGCGCAACGCCCGGCGCGCGGTTTGTTTGCAGGTTTGGCTCAAACGATGTGCTGTAGCTGATATACGGTGACAGACCAAAGTCGAAGGCATACAGCAGCCCGGTACGCCAGGTGAACTTGCTGTCATTCTGCTGGATAGTGGTGCCGGAGGCGGTAAAGTCGGTGGTACGTACTTCCGACCAGTCATAGCGCCCGGAGAGCAGCAATTCCCAGTTGTTCCAGCTCAGCTGATCCTGTAGATAAATGCCCATCTGATCCAGGTTCTGCTGCTCGTCTGTCAGGGTAGAGAAAGTGCTCTCATCCACGCTGACGCCGTAGGTCGGATGAGTCCAGTCCATGTCGTACTTGGAACCGGCGCCACGTTGCAGCAACTGTTTGTCTTTGCTCGATTTGTAATCCAGCCCGCCGAGAACGGTATGGTTCACATCCGCCGTAGCAAACTGCGCTTCCAGCTGATTATCGATACCGAATTCGTTAGTTGTACGTTCTTCGTGTTGGGCGCGGCGTATCAGCACGGTACTGTTTGCCGCGCTGTTGGCGTATACCAGATAACGGTATTTCTGTTTGATGGTGGCGTAGCGTGCGTTCTGGCGGAAAGTCAGCACATCGTTTAACTGATGCTCGAACTCATAGCCAATCATGGTTTGTTCGCGCCAGGACTGATCGTAGTTCGGGTCGCTGACATTGAAATCCCACGGAATATACTTACCGTTGGCGCTGACCACCGTGCCGTAATAAGGCAGGAAGTTACGGTAACCGGCATCCGGATCTTTCTGGTAGCTGGTCAACAGGGTGAAACGGGTTTGATCGTTTGGATACCAGGTGATCGCCGGCGCAATGGCCATGCGGGTCTCTTTGTAATCCGCAATCTGGTTGTTCTGCGTGCGGGCAATCCCGTTCAGGCGATACAGTACGCGCCCGTCATCGCTGAGTTTACCGCCAAAATCGAAGGCCCCTTCCGCCAGGTCATTATTCCCGGTACGGAACTGAACTTCATGAATAGACTCGCTGGTGGGGCGTTTGCTGGTCATGCTGATAAGGCCGCCAGGGTTGACCTGACCGAAGAGCACAGAGGCCGGGCCGCGCACCAGCTCTACGCGCTCAAGCAGCCAGGGATCGACGGTGCCGGTTTGCGACGACGCGGTGGCACCGAAGCTCAGGCCATCCAGGAATTTCGGTACATAGCTGAAACCGCGCACGAACACTTCATCGTTACGGTTCGATGAGCCACGGTATTCCGTAAATACGCCAGCGCTGTAGCGCAGCGCCTGCGAAACGGAGGTCACATCGAGCGCCTGCATTTGATCGCGGGTGATGACCGACACGGACTGCGGCGTTTTCACCAGGTCAGCCGCCGTTTTAGTTGCCGACAGTGTTTTGGTTGCTACCATCCCTTTTACCGGCGCGGTGGGGTCTTCCGACGTCCCGGATGTGACGACGATCGTTTCCTCAGCCCCGGTTTTTGCCATTGCCGATGCACTTGCACCGACAGCCGTCAGGCTGAGCAGCCAGAGTTGCATTATCTTATTTTTCTTAAACATTATTTTTATCGTTCCCGTTTTATGCCATCAAAAATCGCCCTTAGCGCTGTACGAAAAGGGCGCTACCACCATAAACGGCATGAATGATATTGCAAATTATTACCATTTGCATTAGCGTCGGTAACAATTTTTACACGGAGCGAATGACTGATGAAGATGGCATTGGGTGGCGTGATGATGGGGTTTGGCGCGATGTCCGCAATGGCGGCGCCCTGCGATTCATCATCCGTTCAGGGGGAGCAGCAGGGCAAGTTTGATGCCAGCGGCGAGGTCTGCTTTCAACTCCCGGCGCTCAGCGAGAACTATGTCGTTGCCACCTTACGCGGCGTGACCGACGCGCACCTGCTTGACGGGCACAATCGCCGTCTGCGCAGTCTGCTGGAAGGCGGCCCCTCGGATGGTGAGAAATCCCTGCTATTTTCATTACCGGTTGAACAACCGTCATCGCTGGTGCTGCATGGTGATGAAGGCGTGCGCTGGCATTTTAGCTGGCAGATGAAAGAGACCGAACCGCTGGCGCGTGCACAGGTTCTTGATCCCGTCAGCCCCATCCTGCAACAGTTGGTAAGAGAACTGGCGGCAGGGGGAACGACGCAGGCGTTTTGGGAGGCAAGAAAGCGTAACGGCACACCACTGGTCGAACCACTGGATGCCACCCATAAACGCGTGACCTTCCTCTGGCGCGGGGCGCGCGGTAATGTTTTTATTCTGGGCTCGCCCGCAGGCGATCACGATCCGATGTTCAAACTGGCGGGGTCAGACGTCTGGTTTCGTAGTTATGTGGTTCCCGCAGACACGCGCATGCAGTATCAGCTCGCGCCCGATGTACCGAAAGTGGAAGGCGGCGCCCGCGATCAGCGCCGCGCGATTCTGGTCAGCGCACAGGCCGATCCGCTTAATCCGTTAACCATGAATACCGGCTGGGTCGATCGCTGGAACCGCTCGTCGCTGCTGGATTTAAGCCCGTCGCGCTATTTCTCCACCGAGGCGATGGAGCAGTCCGTGCGTCACGGTACGCTGACGCGCCATACGCTGCGTAGCGAACGTCTGGGTAACAGCCGGGAAATCATGCTCTATCGCCCACGGGTTGCACAACCGACCCGCTGGACACTGTTCATGTTCGATGGACAGGTCTGGCAGGGGGATTACCATACGGCAAACGTGCTGGATGGCTTGATTGCGCGCCATCAGTTGCCGCCCGTCAACGTGGTGTTCATTGACAGCCTGGACAGCAAACGTCGCACAAAAGATCTGCCGCCTAACGCGGATTTTGCTGATTTCATGGCCCATGAACTGCTCCCGTGGTTACGTCAGCAGGGCATCACGGTGCAACGCAATAAAGCGATTGTGGCAGGGGCCAGCTACGGCGGGCTGGCATCGTCGTGGGTGGCGATGCGCTATCCGCGCCTGTTCGGCAATGTGCTGAGCCTGTCCGGGTCTTACTGGTGGGCGCCGAAAGGTGAAGAGCCTGGTTGGTTAACGCGTCAGTATCAGCAGTCTGCGCGCTATCCGATCCGTTTCTGGATCCAGGCCGGGCGGTTTGAAGCCAATGGCCCGGACGGCGGTATCTATCGCAATAGCCTCGAGTTTGAACGGGTTCTGCGCGAGAAAGGCTACAGCGTTAGCTTCCATCCGTGGTCAAGCGGCCATGATTATGCCGCCTGGGTGGAGGCATTAGTGCATGGATTACGGGATTTCACCGGCTTAAGCCAGCGAAAACCAGCGGCGCCAGACAAAGCGCAAGATATAGAACTCGATAGCGCCCAGTAACAGAAACCACAGGCAGAACATCACGGTATAGAGCTGGTTCAGGTCCTGAAAATGGAAGGTATCCATCAGCTTTTGCGCCAGCACCAGCCCCAGGGAAGGGGCGGGCAGCAGCAGGACGGAGACAAATGCCATGCCCAGAATACCGGCAGCGGAGATTACAGTTTCCAGTGGGTGCTTCATAACAGTTAATTGGTTGTTAAAAACGACATTGTCCGTGAAAGTGCACGGGGGCGCAATCTCTCTGCACCGTTCTAGCCCGCTGCCCAAATCTCGGTGTGTTTTTGCACCAACCCGATCAGCGAGCCGCCGTCAGCGACAAAATCACGCATCATTTGTGCCTCGCTTTTTCCGCGTTTCACAAAATTCCGCAGTTCCGCAATTGCGCTGCCGCCGTTCAGTTTGTCCGTCCACGGGGCCATTTTTTCCAGCATCCTTTCAATATCGTCGGCGATATTGCGCTGCTCACCGGTGTGAACGTCGGTGATGGTGCCCTCCAGACCAAAGCGGCAGGCCTGAAAACGGTTGAATTTATACAGCAGGTAATCGCGCTCCTGGTGTTTGAACGGGCGTTCGGCCAGCAGCCAGTGTGCGATAGCCTGGATAAAGCCGGCGACATTAATGGCGTGCGACAAGGTCAGCGGCGTGTCCATCACCCGCACCTCGACGGTGCCGAAATGTGGACTGGGGCGAATATCCCAGTGCAAATCCTTAATGCTCTCAATCATGCTGGTGTAGCTCAGGCGGCGAAAAAGCCCTTCAAACTCCTGCCAGTTACTGACCCAGGGCATAGGGCCGTTATCCGGAAAGGCGGAAAAAATATTCAGCCGCGAAGAGGCGAAACGGGTATCGGTTCGCTGCATATAAGGAGAAGCGGCGCCAAGGGCAATAAAATGTGGCACAAAGCGTGATAGCCCATGGAGGAGATAGATGGCGTCGTCGCCATTCGGGCAGCCGATATGCACATGCTGACCGAAGACCGTTGCCTGCTGCATCAAATAGCCAAACATGTGCAATGTACGATGGTAACGCTCGTCATTGCTGATTTCCTGGCGCTGCCAGCTCTGAAACGGGTGCGTGCCGCCACCGCAAATCTGCACGTGATGTTTGCTTGCCGCCTGCAAAATGATCGTCTGCATGGCGGAAAACTGGTGCGCGGCCTGGTTGATATCGCGACAGACCCCCGTCGCGATCTCCAGCATGCTTTCGGTGATGTCGTGCTTAACCTCACCGGCTTTAACTTGCGCTTTTACCGCATCGATCAGGCGTGAGGAGTCCTGGCTGAGATCGTATCCCGGTGGGTTAACGACCTGCAGCTCAAGTTCAATACCCAGGGTGAAAGGGTCGGAAATATGAAAATCGGGTAGGGGCATGCTCGCATATCCTTGTGAGGTTTTCGGTAAGTATAGGCATGCCCCGTAAACCCGCTTTTAGGCGGGCTAACCGATTTGCTCCAGCTGTCCGCGCAGCACTTCAACGCCGGGCACGATGGCATCCGGATTGATGGCGTGAAATCCCATGCGGAAATAGTTATCCGGCGGGGCGTTATCGAGAAAATGCCGCGCCCCCGGTTCAATCAACACCCCTGCATGTGCCGCTCGCCAGGTGAGCTGTTGAGTGCTGATATGCTGCGGTGTACTCAGCCAGAAGGCGTTGGCGTGCTCGCTGCCGCCGAAGGTTTGGCATTCGGGCAAAAATCTTTGCAGCGCGTTGTGTAAGGTATCCCAACGGCGGGCAGAGTCTTCGTGGTAGCGGCGCAGGTGTGTCTCGTAATGGCCCTGGGCCAGAAAATGGGCCATCTGATATTGAATATTGGTTGGCGGATGGCGATACACCAGGCGGCGCAGGGCGCGCGCTTCGTCGATAATTTCCGGAGCGGCCACCATAAAACCGAGTCGCAGGCCCGGTGAGAGCGCTTTCGACAGGCTGCTGACATAGATAACGCGCCCGCTGCGGTCGCTGGCTTTCAGCGCCGGTAACGGGTTTTGCGTGAAGTTACTTTCCGAGTCGTAGTCATCTTCAATGATCACCGCGTCATGCCGCGTGGCGTATTCCAGCAGTTGTACCCGGCGCGCTTTACTCATGGTGACGCCCGTCGGCACCTGGTGGCCCGGTGTCACGTAGTAGTAATCGCAGGGCGTTTCATCCAGCACAATACCTTCTTCATCAACCGGATGCGGAACGATATGGGTATCGTTCAGCAGGAAGGTATTGATTGCTTCACGGAAGCCCGGGTTTTCGACCGCCACGCGCGTCTGTCGTGACATCAACAGGCGGGTCAGCAAATAGAGGGCGTTTTGTGAACCCAGCGTGATGAGGATTTCGTCCGGTGCGGCGACGATGCCGCGTTTGGGCAGCACGCGAGTACGGATCTGCTCAATCAGCATCGGCACATCCTGATCGATATGATCGATAACCCAGGACGGGTCACGCACGCCACCGTGTAGCCAGTTCGCAGCGGCACGCCAGAACGCGAGAGGGAACTGTTGGGTATCCGGCTGGCCGTAAATAAACGGGTAGCGATAGTGCATCCAGCCTGCGGGTTTGAGGATGGATTCCTGCTGGCTGGGCGCGATCTGCAGGCGGTTGCTCCATTGTGGTGCAGCGCTTTCGCATTCAGGTGCAGTTTGTAACACGTTTTGACCGGCGTGGTAGTAATCCGGGTGCAGGTAATACCCGCTGCGCGGGCGGCTGACCAGGTAGCCTTCGTTGACCAGGCTTTCAAACACCAGCGCCGTGGTATTGCGAGAAACATTAAGCTGACCAGCCAGTTGGCGACATGAAGGAAGGGGCGTTTGCGCCGGAAAGATGCCGCTCAGGATGGCGTTAATCAACGATTCACGCACCTGTTCCTGTAACCCACGCTGACCATCAAAATTGACATGCAAAAGGTGACGAATCATGACGCACTCCGCTGGAAAAGACATGGATATATTTGAGCAAATTCCATACCAGCTTCGTGTTATCTGACACATTCATTTGCCGAAACTGGCTCTATTCAGAAATCAAAAAGGCTCCCTATTGTAAAAACGCAGTCACAAAAGAGCGGTCAAGAAACGCAGTCGGCATATTTATTGCAATAACCCCAGTACGTCTGGGATGAACCTTTCTGGCATATTTAATTAAGGGTAGAGAGATGAAAAAAGTATTCGGCAAATATTGTCTTGCAGCCATGTTCACTTTGGCTTTTTCTTTACACGCAGTCGCAGCGGATTTACCCGAAATCGAAAAGTCTGGCACCTTGAAAGTGGCGACCGAAGATGACTATGCGCCGTTTAACTTTATGAAGGATGGTAAATCGGAAGGGTTTAACAAGGATATGCTCGACGAGTTGCGTAAATACGCAAAATTCAATATCAACCAAAGTATTTTACCCTGGACGGGTCTGCTCGCTGCCGTGTCTACCGGGCAATACGATATGGCGTTAACCGGTGCGGTGATTACCGATGAACGTCTCAATGTCTTCAATTTTACTCCGCCGTGGGCCTCTGCTCAGCATTATTTCGTGAAGCGTGCGGATGACAAAACATTAAATACCATCGCCGATTTGAGCGGTAAAAAAGTGGGTGTTCAGGCGGGCAGCGCATTGCTGGCACGTTTGCCGGAACTGAAAGCGATGCTGGAGAAAGTCGGCGGCAAACTGGGCCCGGTTGTAGAGTATCAATCTTACCCGGAAGCCTATGCTGACCTCGCCAACAAACGCGTTGATTACGTGATTAACGTGGTTATCTCCGTCAACGACCTGGTGAAAGCCAAGCCGAAAGTCTTTGCCAAAGGGCTGCCGGTGTCTGGCCCTGGCTACATGGCATGGCCTATCTCCAAAAGCTCCCCGGAATTGCTGGCGTTCATGACCAAGTTTATGAACCACATGACCGAAACCGGCAAGCTGGCTGAGCTGCAGAAAAAATGGTTCGGTGAAACCTACGATCTGCCGAAAGAGCCGATCACCAGTGCCGATCAGTTCCACAAGTTAGCTGGTTTATAAGTTCATTGCGGCGGGCAACCGCCGCCTGTTAAAGAAGGAGGGCACCATGGATTCAATGGCATGGCAGTTATTAATTGAAGGCGCATGGACGACCCTCTGGATTTCGAGCGTGGCTATCGCGTTCGGGGTGGTCATCGGTCTGGTGATCGCCTTTATCCGTATGATGAAAATCCCGGTCCTCGACCAGGTGCTGGTGGTCTATATCAGTCTGGCGCGCGCCACACCGCTGGTGACGCTGGTTCTGTTCCTGTTCTTATCGTTGCCGACGCTGGGGATAAACCTGGATAAAACGGCGGCGGCGATTGTGGCGTTAACCCTGAATACCTCGGCGTTTAATGCCGAAATCTGGCGTAACGCATTTCGTAACTTCCCCCGCGAACAGCGGGAAGCGGCCGAGTCAGTTGGCATGCGGCGCTGGACCTATTTCCGCTACATCATGCTGCCGCAGATGTGGATCGAAAGCCTGCCTGCGCTGGTTAACGAAATGTCCTTCCTGATTAAAGGCAGCCCGGCGATCGCGATAATCGGTGTGGTAGATCTGACCCGCGTCACCAATCGTATTTCATCGGTGACCTATGAACCCCTGTCTCCCATTCTGGCGGCGGGACTGCTCTACGTCATCATTATCGGCCTGTTGCTGAAATTGCAGGGCATGGCGGAACGTAAAGCGAAGCGCCTGGCGCGATAATAGCAGGAGGATTTATGAGTCAGTGGGGTATTGTCTGGTCAGCGCGCGAGAGTTTTTTAAGCGGCCTGCTGTCGACGCTTGAGTTGTTTATTATTGCAGCGGTTATCGGTTTATTTATCGGCATCTTGCTGTGCTACGTTATGGAATACCAAAATCGCGTTATTGACAGAATTATTATTGCCTTTGTCAGCCTGATGCGTGCCGTTCCTTTTTTGATTCTGGCTTATTTACTTTATTACGGTCTGCCGCAGTTGGGTATTAGTATGGAAGCCTGGACTGCCGGTTTGTTAGCGCTGGTGATTTATCACGGTGCCTACTTTTTCGAAATATTACGTAGCCAGCGAAGGATATTTTCCGCCGGTTATATCGAAGCGGCCATGTCGCAGGGTTTCTCCCGCTATAAAATCTTTCAGCGTATCGTCCTGCCCAATATTTTCTCTTCCGCGTTGCCGCTGATGGGCAACCAGTTAATTATCTGTCTGAAAGACACGGCCTTCCTGTGCATTATCACCGTTCAGGAGATTACCGCCGCCGCGAACAGCGTTCAGTCAACGTACTTTATTCCGTTTAACGCCTTTATCGTCGCCATCGCGCTGTACTGGGGCATCAGCATTTTGCTTGAGTTGCTGATTAAACGGCTAAGCCAATATGGAAACAAGAGAGGAATGACCCATGCCTGAACAAAGTGCGGTTAGCGTTAAGAACCTGTCTAAGCAGTTTGATAACGTCGAAGTGTTGCGTGATATCAACCTGACGGTGGAGAAGGGCACGGTGGTTAGTATTCTCGGTTCGTCCGGTTCGGGGAAATCAACCTTATTGCGCTGCATGAACTGGCTGGAGCAGCCGGATCGCGGCGAAGTGCGCATCAGCGGCCAGCGCCTTGGCGTGGACGATGCCTCGGGCAGGGCCATGTCGCACAAAGAACTGTCAAAAATCCGTGAACGCGTGGGGATGGTGTTCCAGAGCTTTAACTTGTGGCCGCATCTAACGGTGCTGCAAAACGTCACCGAAGCGCTGATTCATGTGAAAGGCATGAAGCGGGATGCCGCCGACGAGATTGGTCGCCGCCAGTTAGATAAGGTTGGGATGAGTCATAAAACGGATGTGTATCCGATTACCCTTTCCGGTGGGCAGAAGCAGCGTGTGGCGATTGCCCGTTCGCTGGCAATGTCGCCCGAGGTGATTTTGTTTGATGAACCGACGTCAGCGCTGGACCCGGAACTGGTGAATGAAGTGCTGGGGGTAATGAAAAACCTCGCCGCCGAAGGCTATACGATGGTGGTGGTCACGCACGAGATGGATTTTGCTCGCCAGGTATCGGACGAAGTGGTGTTTTTAGAGAAAGGATTGTTGATCGAGAAGGCGTCACCAGAGAAGTTCTTTACTAACCCGGATTCAGACCGCGTACGCAAGTTTTTGCAGTCCAGCCGTTAATTTTCCCTCCTTTTTGTAGCCCCGGTACGCGTCGCGCCACCGGGGAACACAAATCCCGGATGCGGCGTAAACGCCTTATCCGGGCTACGACTGACTCTCAATGCAAATGTCTACGCAAGTTTGCTCCCTCTCCCGGTGGGAGAGGGTTGGGGTGAGGGGAATTCCTGCGAAGGGGAAATATCAATCTCTGTCGATGGCAAACGGCTGCCAGGCCTGGCGCACTGGCATCACTTCCACGCGGTTAATATTCATATGATCAGGCAGCGTCGCGACGTAGAACATCTGTTCGGCGATATCCTGCGCGCTGAGCGGCGTAGTGCCACGGTATAAGTTATCGGATGCCGCCTGATCCCCTTTGGTACGCACCAGCGTAAATTCTGTCTCCGCAATGCCCGGTGCAAGGTCGGTGACGCGCACGCCCGTACCCAGTAAATCGCAGCGTAGGTTATAGCTAAACTGCTTCACAAACGCTTTGGTTGCGCCATAAACGTGGCTACCCGGATATGGCCACTGCCCGGCAATCGACCCGATATTGATGATACTCGCGCCTGCGCCGTGATTAATCAGCGTGGGTAGCAGCGCGTGAGTCACATTGACCAGCCCGGTGACGTTGGTATCGATCATCGTTTGCCAGTCGTCCAGATCGACTTTCTGCGCAGGCTGCGGCGCAAGGGCCAACCCGGCGTTATTGATAAGCGTGGTGATATCGGCGAACGCGGGTGGGAGTGCGGCAATGGCCTGTTTGACGGCGTCTTTATCACGTACGTCCAGCTCAATGATGTGGACGGGAACCTCGGCGGCCAGCGAATCCTGCAAGGCTTCAAGGCGTGCCAGACGACGCCCGCTCAGTACCAGCGACCAACCTGCTTTGGCAAAGACCCGTGCGGCGGCTTCGCCGAATCCGGATGTCGCGCCGGTAATAAAGACCACTTTCTTTGCTGCTGTCATCTCTCTCTCCTGTGCTGGTTTCTTCCGCCACTATAAAAACGCGTGCGCAAGACAGACAGAGCCAGTTGATGGGTAAATTTGTGACACCTGTGTCACATGCCGCTAACAAGACTGGCTCTACCTCACGGTGAGTGGTGCACCGCATGATGGAATCAACAACAACGGTATGAAAGGAGCAGGGTATGAAACTGGCACTTCAGAGCGAGATGGCGATAACCAACGATGATGTACGTCAACTGGACCGTTCGTATGTGTTCCATTCATGGTCGATGCAAGGCAGCCTCAATCCGCTGGTGATCGCCGGTGCAAAAGGGTGCGAATTGTGGGATTACGATGGCAACACCTGGCTGGATTTCAGTAGCCAACTGGTAAACGTCAATATCGGCTATCAGCATCCGCGCGTTCTGGCGGCGATGAAGGCACAGCTGGAAGATTTGACGACAATCGCGCCGGCAACGGCAAACCTCGCGCGCGGTGAAGCGGCAAAACGCATTGTTGACCTGGCACCCGAAGGCTTTAGCAAAGTGTTCTTTACTAACGCCGGGGCTGACGCCAATGAAAACGCCATGCGTATGGCGCGTATGTACACCGGGCGCGACAAGATCTTTTCTGCCTACCGTTCCTACCACGGGAATACCGGTAGCGCCATTGTGGCCACGGGCGACTCCCGTCGTATACCGAATGAATATGCTCGTGGGCACGTTCACTTCTTTAACCCGTATCTCTATCGCAGCGAATTTAACGCCACGACCGAGGAAGAAGAGTGCCAGCGCGCGCTGGCGCATCTGCGCCGGATGATTGAATGCGAAGGGCCAAATTCTGTGGCTGCCATCCTGCTGGAGTCCGTACCGGGCACCGCCGGGATTCTGGTACCACCAAAAGGCTATATGAAGGGTGTACGTGCGCTGGCGGATGAATTCGGCATTGTGCTGATTGTCGATGAAGTGATGGCCGGTTTTGGCCGCACCGGTAGCTGGTTTGCCTTCGAGCAGGATGGCATTGTTCCCGATCTCATCACCTTTGCCAAAGGCGTTAATGCGGGTTACGTACCGGCGGGCGGCGTCATTATTTCCGAGAAAATCTCGCACTACTTTGATGACCACTTCTTTGCAGGCGGCCTGACCTATTCCGGCCATCCGCTGGCCATGTCGGCGATTGTCGCCACGCTGGATGCGATGAAAGATGAAAAAGTTGTCGAGAACGCGGCGACGGTCGGTGACGGTGTGTTGCGTGCTGGCCTGACATCACTGGCGCAGAAACATGCGTTGATCGGCGATGTGCGTGGGCGTGGTATGTTCCAGGCGCTGGAACTGGTTACTGACCGCGTGGCGAAAACGCCGGTGGCGGCGGCTGATATGGCGGCGATCAAAGGTGCGTTGCTCAAAGCGGGCATTTTGCCTTTTGTCGTCGAAAACCGTATTCACGTGGTACCGCCGTGCACCATGAGTGCCACGGAAGTGCAAAAAGGGCTGGCGATTTTTGATGCTGTACTCGGTGAGTTTGGCAGCCTGGCGAAGTAATTTTCATCCAGTAAACGTTTTCTGAAAAACGCGTTTTACTGGATATTAATACAGTTTTTTTTATCGTATGCAGGGATGTAAGTGGGTAGCATTCTCGCGGGTGCCTGAGGCTTTCTGAGTCAGGCATTTGCAGGGTTCAGAAAGGTGAAAGCCCCAGGAGATAGTGTTATCAACCTGAGGCTTACATCCAAACCCTGAACAAGTTGGATGTTAGTCTCTTTTTTGCACGGAGGCAATGACATGCTAACGAAGTACGCCCTTGTTGCGATCGTTTACAATCAATAAGTTGCAGATTTTTTAAATCGAGACATCGGGCGTTTTCGCTGCAGACAGTTTTGACACGGACAGCGCGGAAAAACCGGAGCGTACACGAAGTACGTGAGGATTTTGAGCACTGCCCTGGTCAAAAATGGCAAAGAAGATAGCCCGATGTTTTGATTTTAAGCTGGTCTCGCGAACAACCGAAGAAGTAGCTGACTTGCGGGGAGCAATCCCCGCAAATCATCTTGTCAGGTTGGAACCTCACGCACCCAAACTCTTCTCACTTAGCTCATCCGATGCTCACCACGCGCCAGCGCATCCCGGTCAAAAAAGCGTTCGATTTTGCCGTTCGCCATAAAGGCGGCACGGTCAGACATATGTGCGATGACATCCGCATCATGGCTAACCAACAAATAACTCATATTGTGCTGGGCTTTCAGTCGATTCAGTAAGTTGAGGATCTCTGCCTGAATTGACATATCCAGTGCCGAGGTCGGTTCATCAAGCAGAAGAATTTGCGGGCGTAATAGCAGCGCCCGGGCGATGGCCACGCGCTGACGCTGTCCTCCGGAGAGCTGATGCGGGTAGCGTTTGGCAGAATCTGCAGGCAGGCCCACCTGCTCAAGCGCCGTGCTCACACGTTGTTCTACCTCTTTCTCGAGGTGAATCTGTAGGGGTTCCGCGAGAGTGCGGTACAGCGTATGGTTAGGATGCAGTGAAGCATAAGGATCCTGAAAGACCATTTGCACGTTGCGTCGCAATGCACCCTGGTAACGTACGCCCGCTTTTATGTCAGAGCCGAATAATGACACTTCACCGCGCCATTCTCGCTGCAATCCTGCCAGTACGCGCATCAGCGTGGATTTACCACAGCCTGATGCGCCAATGAGGCTAAACGTCTCGCCCTGTTCGAGGCTAAAGCTGGCATCGCGGACGACGGTTTTTTCCCCGAAGCTTACCTCGAGATGGCGAATTTCAGCGATGGCCATGGTCTGACTCCGTAAAGATTTGGCTGCGGTCTAACGTCGGGAGCATCTGACCATAGGTCTGCGCCTGTGGACGACAGGTCCACAGCGTGCGTGTGTAAGGATGCGAGGAGTTGGGCAATTCGCTGGCGGGCATTTCATCCACTTTTTGCCCCTGGTACATCACCAGCACGCGATGGCAATGCTGTGCAACCAGCGGCAAATCGTGGCTGATAAGCAGCATGGCCATTTGCCGCTGCTCACACTGTGCCACCAGCAGTTCAAGGATTTGATTGCGCAGACGCGCGTCCAGAGCCGAGGTGGGTTCGTCTGCAATCAGCACCTGCGGGTCGTTAACCAGGGCGATGGCAATCATCACGCGCTGCCCCATCCCACCGGAAAGCTCGCCGGGGTAACGTTGCAATACCGCCGGTTCCAGCTCGACGGCGCGCAATGCCTCGTTTATTTTTTCCAGCCGCTGTTTGCGGTTCAGGCGCTGGTGGAGCGTCAGGGCTTCATCCAGTTGAGCAAACACGGTCTGTACCGGATTCAGCGCATAGCGCGGGTCTTGTAGTACCATCGCGATGCCATTACCGCGCAGCGCACGCCACGCTTTATTATCCATGGTCAGTAAATCATGCCCGGAGATGCTCAGTTCACTGGCGCTGACTTTTCCCGGTTTGCGTACCAGCCCCATCAGGGCGCGGGCGGTCATGGATTTGCCGGAGCCGGATTCACCCACCAGCGCGAGGCGTTCATTTCCCAGCGTGAAGTTCAGGTTATTGACCACGCGGGCACCGGGATAATCAACATTAAGCTCCGATACAACGATCCGTTTTTCAGTCATGGTGTGGCTCCAGTACATCACGCAGGCCATCGCCCAGCAGGTTAAACGCAAGGCTTGCCAGTAAAATAACCGCACCAGGTGCGGCGGCAATCCACCACTGATCGAAGATAACCTGCATGCCATCGGCGATCATGGCCCCCCATTCCGCCATCGGCGGGCGAGCACCAAGACCTAAAAAACCCAGTCCAGCGGCGGCGAGGATAATGCCCGCCAGATCCAGCGCCAGACGCACAATTGCCGACGGCAGGCAGAGCGGCAGAATATGCCCCAGCAACAGTCGCCAGCCGCGTATCCCCATCATTTCTGCCGCTGCCAGATAATCACTGTGTCGAAGTCGCTGGATCTCGCTGCGTGCCTGACGTGCATAGGCAGGCCAGGTCGTCAGCGCGAGGGCGAGTGCACCGTTGACGAGACCCGGGCCAAGCATGGCGACAAATGCGAACGCGAGGATCAGGCGCGGCATTGACATGACCACATCGGTAAAGCGCATCAGCACACGTTCCAGCCAGCCACCGTAATAGCCGGACAAAATGCCGATCAGCAGACCGGCAGGCAGCGTGATGACCGTCACCAGGGCGACCAGCCCCAGCGCCGGGCGTGTGCCGTAAATGAGCCGTGACAGCAGATCACGACCGTAGCTGTCAGTCCCCAGCCAGTGTGCGCCGGAGGGCGGCTGCAATCGCGACGCCGCATCCTGCCAGTTGGGGTCTTGCGGTGCCAGCCACGGAGCCAGTACGGCAACCAACAGCAATAACACCACGATAATCAATCCGCTAAAACCCGCAGGAGAATGGCGCAGACGGCGTAAAAAGAGAGTCGTCGGCATCAGCGAATCCTCGGGTCAGTGAGCCGGACCAGCAGGTCGGCGAGGTTATTTATCAGGACAAAGCAGACACCGATAATCAGCGTACCGCCCATGATCGCCGTGGTATCACCGGCAAACAGCGCGGTCGTGAGATAGCGGCCAATACCCGGCCAGGAAAAGACGGTTTCTGTCAGCACTGCGCCTTCCAGCATGCTGGTATACGACAGCGCGACCACGGTCAGGAGCGTACCGCGAATATTCGGCAGGACATGGTGCAGCATTATCGTCATCTCGCCAGCGCCTTTCGCACGTGCCAGCAAAATGTACTCTTTATTCATTTCCCCAAGGCAGGCCGAGCGGGTCAGGCGGGTGATACTGGCCAGAGAATAATAGGCGAGCAGGGTCACCGGGAGCACCATATGACTCAAGGAATTTCTGAATGCCTTACTGTCTCCGGAAAGCAAGGTATCAATAAGCACAAAGCCGGTCTTCGGGATGACGGTGTACTGATAAATATCGTCAAGTCTGCCGGGGCCTGCGCTCCATTGCAGGTTAGCGTAGAACAATGCCAGCATTAACAGACCGAGCCAGAAAATGGGGACGGAGTTACCCAGCAGGGTAAAGGTGCGCACGGCCAGGTCCAGTGGGGAACCGGCAAAACGGGCGCATAGCACGCCAGCGATAATGCCAAGTGCCGTACCGATAACCAGTGCCAGGGTGGCCAGTTCCAGCGTGGCAGGAAACGCCGAGAGCAGATCCTGCAAGACCGGTTGTCCGGTGGCGCTGGCGGTGCCTAAATCACCGTGAGAAAGGCTGACTAAATAATGCCAGAATTGCACAGGCAGCGGTTGATCCAGCCCGAGCTGGTGGCGGACCTGGTCGTAGGTCGACTGGCTGGCGTGGTCGCCGACAATTTGCAGCACGCGGTCAACGGGCGATAGCGCAGAGAGTGAAAAGGTAACCAGTAGCAGACCAAACAACGTCAGGGCGAGGGTTATCAGGGTCTGGACGGCCCGTAACAGCCTGGGTGAGATGTGGGACATGACTAACTCTTAATGGCATCGTTCTGAAATGATAACCCTCTCCCGCAATGAGAGAGGGTCATAAGGTGCAATCGCGAAAGCTTACTTCGTCACGCGGTCATACCACACCATATCCGCATTTAACCCTTGCTGGTAGCCTTTCACATTATCACGCACCACGATTTGCGTTTTCCCTTGATCAACAAAGATATAAGGGGATTTGTGCTGCAACTCTTGCTGCATTGTTTTGTACAGTTCCAGACGTTTGGCGGCGTCCGGCTCGGCAACAGCCGCAAGTGTTGCTTTGCTTAATTCCGGGATCTGCCAGCCATTTAACCCGGCAACAGTGCTGGATTTACCGTCATTGTAGGCGAAGGCGCTGGCGTTCGAGTGGGCGTCGAAGTAGTCCGGGATCCACAAACGAATCGCTGCCTGATGCTGTTTGGCACGCACGCACGCATACACCTGGCTACCCGCTGCGGGTAACAGATCGACCTTCACGCCGCCCTGGGCAAAACTGGCCTGCATCGACTGGGCGATGGTAATGAACGGCGGTTTGTTTTCCACATCCAGCGTGAAGTGCGCATCTTTGATACCCGCTTTGGCGAGGATCGGATTAATTTTTTCCGGATTTTCGCGGTCGGGCTGGACGAGGCGTTCATAAAGGCTGGGTACGGTCTGAATACTGGAAAGCTCATTGGCCTCTGCCGGGTCCAGGCTGACAATATCGTCGAGCCCTTGTGCAACAACCAGCGTATCCGGTGGTGTCGTAGCATAACTGGTGGCAGAGAGCAGTGTCATGATGACGAGGGGCAGCAGTTTTTTGGCCATATGAGGTCCCTGTAGCGTTGATTTTTACCCTAAATAATTTGAGTTGCAGGCAGGCGGCAACGCAGCGAACTCCAGGAGCTTACTCTGGTAAGTGACTGGGGTGAGCGAGGAGAGCCAACGCACATGCAACGTAAAGTATGACGGGTATAGTGTGATTATTTTGTATCGTTAAATTAGATAGTATCGTCACAAGATTTTAGCCCAGAGAGCGATGCATCTGATCTGGACGGCAGCGAGAAATGAGGCCGTATTTTTTGCGT
>NZ_CBFFRL010000026.1:0-36336 GCF_965644215.1 Phytobacter sp. V69 | reverse complement strand
GATAATACAGCTCAGCTAAGGTAAGGCTAATACAGCTAAGGACTCCACTGAACCCCACCGATTAAATCGCACCTTCCCTAATTAATTAAAACAGAAGTAGAGATTTGCAAAACACTCATTGGTTATGAATTGAACAGTCCATGTTCAGAATTCACTCTTCGAACTACTCGGATTGATCGAATCCTGCAATTGTAATCTCTTTCTCCCACCCGTTTGGGTTATGAAACAGGGCTGAGTAATGGATTTGTCGCCAGTGTTTCACGCCTGCGCCGCTGTTGCGGTGCAGTGCATTTTCGGTCTGGTCTCGGGTGACTGGGTCAGCGGAGGCGTGCTGGGTTGCCTGTGGTTTGTTGCTCGCGAACAGACACAGGCAGAGTATCGCTGGATAGCGCAGTTCGGCAATGGACACCGCGAGAATATGCCGTGGTGGGGAGGGTTTGCGTTCAGAGCCTGGGACATTCCGAGTCTGCTGGATATGCTCATACCCATTGCCGTCTGTGCGGTGGTTTATGCGGCAGTAATGGTTTAAGAGGGGCGTTATCCGGGCAGAGTAGGATGACTGCCCGGTAACGCGAAATGTGATTAATCAGCAACCATCCACATGTCCGCTTCTTCGAACATTTCCTCGATCATGCGGTTGAGCCGCTCCTTCTCATTTTTGGTGCAATCACTGTTCAGCGCGTTCGCCTGCATTGGTTTAACTCTCACATCGGCACCGGGAAAAATCCGGTGCACTCGCTTTGTCAACTCAGCCAGAATGATGTCTTTCGCGCCGGGTAAACCCTCAACATTTCTTTTGTCGTAAACGAGCTCAACGAACATAGCTACCTCAGTCAAGTAACTGGTTAAATATACAGTTATTATTGGCTGGTTATTTATACAGTGTCAAGCGAACGCTCATCTAACATCGAAGCGGTGGGGCATTTGTGTCCGGGGGTATAGCTCTGAGGCCTTTAGTCATCAGGGTTACAGAGAATTGTCTATGGGGCACCAGTGGGGCATTTACCATCGGTGAAAATCGCTAAAGTTCGCAAACATGAATTTCGTTTAATCTGTCCAACCGTGATTTACGGCGCTCCTGGACGATATTTGTCGATTTTAAAAATTACTGTTTCATGTTACTAAAATGTAGCAGAGTGAGCTTTTCTCCCTGAAAAGATGAACATTCTGCGTGGCGGGATTTACGCAACAGGAATAGACTGGAGACGTAACCAAACACAAGATGCTAAAGGTTTTTTATGACACAACAGCCACAAGCCAAATACCGCCACGATTACCGTGCGCCGGATTACCTGATTAGCGATATTGACTTGACCTTTGACCTGGATGCCGCAAAAACCGTTGTCACTGCGCTGAGCACTATCTCTCGTCATAGCGCCACCCCGGTGCCATTGCGTCTGGATGGCGAAGACCTGACTTTAGTGTCAATCCATATTAACGACCAGCCGTGGACGCAATATAAAGAAGAAGACAACCAGCTGGTTATTGACGGTCTGCCTGAGCGATTCACACTGCGTATCGTTAACGAAATCAGCCCGGCGGCGAACACCGCGCTCGAAGGCCTCTATCAGTCTGGTGAGGCGCTTTGCACCCAGTGTGAGGCAGAAGGTTTCCGCCACATTACCTGGTATCTGGACCGCCCGGACGTGCTGGCGCGTTTTACCACCAAAATCATCGCCGACAAAGCCACCTATCCGTTCCTGCTCTCTAACGGCAACCGTGTTGATCAGGGCGAACTGGATAATGGTCGTCACTGGGTGCAGTGGCAGGATCCGTTCCCGAAACCGTGCTACCTGTTTGCTCTGGTCGCGGGCGACTTCGACGTGCTGCGCGATACCTTTACGACCCGCTCCGGGCGTGAGGTGGCGCTGGAACTGTTTGTCGACCGTGGCAACCTTGACCGCGCGCCATGGGCGATGACCTCGCTTAAGAACTCCATGAAATGGGACGAGACCCGTTTTGGCCTCGAATACGACCTCGACATCTATATGATTGTCGCCGTGGACTTCTTTAATATGGGCGCGATGGAGAATAAAGGCCTTAACGTCTTTAACTCCAAATACGTTCTTGCCCGTACCGATACCGCGACCGACAAAGATTACCTCGATATTGAGCGCGTGATTGGTCATGAATATTTCCACAACTGGACCGGCAACCGCGTGACCTGCCGCGACTGGTTCCAGCTCAGCCTGAAAGAAGGGCTGACTGTGTTCCGCGACCAGGAATTCAGCTCTGATCTGGGCTCTCGTGCAGTTAATCGCATCAATAACGTTCGTACCATGCGCGGGCTTCAATTCGCTGAAGATGCCAGTCCGATGGCGCACCCGATTCGCCCGGATAAAGTGATTGAAATGAACAACTTTTACACGCTGACCGTGTACGAAAAAGGTTCTGAAATCATCCGCATGATCCACACCCTGCTGGGCGAAGAGAATTTCCAGAAAGGGATGCAGCTCTATTTTGAGCGTCATGATGGCAGCGCTGCGACCTGCGACGATTTCGTTCAGGCCATGGAAGATGCCTCAAACATCGATTTGTCGCATTTCCGTCGCTGGTACAGCCAGGCGGGGACGCCGATTGTCACGGTACACGATGACTACAACCCGTCTACCGAGCAGTACACGCTCACCATCAGCCAGCGCACGCCGCCAACGGCGGAACAGCACGAGAAACATCCGCTGCATATCCCGTTTGACATTGAACTTTATGATAATGAAGGCAAAGTCATCCCGCTGCAGAAAGACGGCCACCCGGTGCATCACGTACTGAATGTCACTCAGCCGGAACAGACCTTCGTGTTTGATAATGTCTACTTCCAGCCAGTGCCCTCACTGCTGCGTGAATTCTCTGCGCCAGTGAAACTGGAATATAAATGGAGCGATCAGCAACTGACGTTCCTGATGCGCCATGCCAGCAATGATTTTTCTCGTTGGGATGCGGCGCAAAGCCTGCTGGCGACGCACATTAAACTCAACGTGGCCCGTCATCAGCAAGGGCAGGCGCTGTCGCTGCCGCTGCACGTGGCCGATGCGTTCCGCGCGATCCTGCTCGATGAGCACATCGATCCGGCGCTGGCCGCCGAAATTCTGACGCTGCCGTCGGCGAATGAGATCGCCGAATTGTTCGAGGTGATCGATCCGATCGCTATCGTGGCGGTACGTGAAGCGCTGACCCGCACTCTGGCCACTGAACTGGCGGACGAAGTGTTGGCCGTTTATAACGCCAATAAGCTGGATACCTACCGTGTGGAGCATGCGGATATCGGCAAACGCGCATTACGTAATACCTGTCTGCGTTATCTGGCCTTCGGCGATGCGCAACTGGCCGACAAGCTGGTGACCGAGCAGTATCACAGTGCAGACAACATGACCGATGCGCTGGCGGCGCTGTCCGCAGCCGTTGCCGCACAGCTGCCGTGTCGCGATGCGCTGATGCAGGAATATGATGACAAGTGGCATCAGGATGGCCTGGTGATGGACAAATGGCTGATTCTGCAGGCGACCAGCCCGGCAGATAACGTGCTGGACACGGTACGTGCGCTGTTAAAACACCGTTCATTCACCATGAGCAACCCGAACCGCGTACGTTCACTGATTGGCGCGTTTGCCAGCAGCAACCCGGCCGCCTTCCATGCGCAAGACGGTAGCGGCTACCAGTTCATGGTCGAGATGCTGACCGAACTGAACAGCCGTAACCCGCAGGTTGCATCGCGCCTGATTGAGCCGCTGATTCGCTTAAAACGCTATGACGCTAAACGTCAGGAAAAAATGCGCGCGGCGCTGGAGCAGCTCAAAGCGTTGCCGAATCTCTCGGGCGATCTGTTTGAGAAAATCAGCAAAGCGCTGGCATAACACGCAGCGGGAAGATCCTGCGTGATGGCAAGCCGGGTTAGCGTGAACAACGCGACCCGGCTTTTTTTATTACGATGCCCGGGCAATGCCGGAGACGTGATGACCGAATATGGGGACCTGCGCGTCACGGCGGTGTAAGGCCTGCCAGAATGTCTCCAGCGCGCTGTCCAGCCGTGTCTGCAAATTCGGCGTAAAACGAGGCTTATGCTGATAATCCACCACCTGGCTGTCATCGGCGAACACGCCATGCAAAATTTCCTGCGCTTTCAATGCGCTCAGAACGGGCTTGAGCGCATAGTCCACGGCCAGCATGTGCGCGATGGTGCCACCGGTGGCGACCGGGAGGACTACTTTGCCTTCCAGCGCCCGTTCAGGGAATAAATCGAGCAGGGTTTTCAGCGCGCCGGAAAACGAGGCTTTATAAACCGGGGTGGCAACGATCAGGCCGTCAGCTTCTTTCAATTGTTCAAGCAGTGCCTGCAGGGCAGGGCTATCGAAGCGGGCATAAAGCAGATCTTCAGGGACGAAGTTATGCAAATGCCAGTGGCACACGTCAACATCAAGGGCTGTAAGGCGCTCGCGGGCATATTCCAGCAGGGCGCTTGATCGGGAAGGGTAACGCGGGCTTCCCGCCAGGGTAACAACTCGCATATTCACTCCTTATAACCAATTACTTCATTTTATCGAACATCGATAACAATTCGTTCAGTGTGGCAGAGGTTTTATATTCCTCTAAATGATTTTTTTAGTGGAAACCGGTTGAAAAATGAATATGCAGAAGGTGCAGAGGAAACGATTGCGCCCAGTTCACGTTTTTTTGCCGCAGGTCAATTCCATTTCTTCGGCTAATCAAAGATAATACGCCCCCGGTTTGCACACCGGGAATCCAGGAGAGTTCATGTACTACCCCTTCGTTCGTAAAGCCCTTTTCCAGCTCGACCCCGAGCGCGCTCATGAATTTACTTTTCAACAGCTACGCCGCATTACGGGTACGCCGCTAGAAGTGCTGGTGCGCCAGCGTATGCCGGAGAAACCGGTGCAATGTATGGGTCTGACGTTTAAAAATCCTCTGGGACTTGCCGCCGGTCTTGATAAGAACGGTGAATGTATCGATGCGCTCGGCGCGATGGGTTTTGGCGCGATCGAGATCGGTACCGTGACGCCGCGCCCGCAGCCGGGCAACGATAAGCCACGTCTCTTCCGCCTGGTCGATGCCGAAGGGTTGATTAACCGCATGGGCTTCAACAACCTTGGCGTTGATAACTTGGTTGAGAATGTGAAAAAAGCGCGTTTTGACGGCGTGCTGGGTATTAATATCGGCAAAAATAAAGACACGCCGGTTGAGCAAGGTAAAGATGACTATCTGATTTGTATGGAAAAAATCTATGCCTATGCCGGTTATATCGCCATTAATATTTCCTCACCGAACACCCCAGGTCTGCGGACATTACAATATGGCGAAGCGCTGGATGATCTTCTGACAGCGATTAAAAATAAACAAAACGATCTTCATCAGACCCACCATAAATATGTTCCTGTGGCCGTGAAGATCGCGCCGGATCTTTCCGAAGAAGAATTGATCCAGGTGGCCGACAGTTTAGTTCGCCACAATATTGATGGCGTAATTGCCACCAATACCACCCTGGACAGAAAACTGGTTCAGGGAATGAAAAATTGCGATGAAACGGGTGGATTAAGTGGCCGTCCGCTGCAATTAAAAAGCACAGAAATTATTCGTCGCCTGTCGCAAGAATTAAATGGGCGTCTGCCGATTATCGGCGTAGGCGGCATCGACTCGGTGATTGCCGCACGCGAGAAGATGGAAGCGGGAGCTTCCCTGCTGCAAATTTATTCCGGCTTTATTTTTAAAGGCCCGCAACTGATTAAAGAAATCGTTACCCATATCTAATCTTTTGCTCACTATCAGACAACCAGGCCTTTATTTCCGGCCCTGGTTGTTTTATATTCCGTGATTGTTGCTAATTTGTACATTTTAGTCTTTTCTTATTTAAGCGAATAAGCGAAGCGCAAAAGGATGAAAAGGGCAAAGGGATGTTTACGGGGAGAGGAGAACGCAATGCGAATTAAACCTGACGATAATTGGCGCTGGTATTTTGATGATGAGCACGATCGTATGATGCTCGATTTGGCCAATGGCATGTTATTTCGTTCGCGTTTTGCCCGTAAAATGCTGACCCCGGATGCGTTCTCTCCCTGCGGATTTTGCGTAGACGATGCCGCCTTATTTTTCTCCTTTGATGAAAAATGCCGCGACCTCATGCTCTCCAACGAGCAGCGCGCCGAACTGGTGCTCAATGCGCTGATTGCCATTCGCTTCCTGAAACCTCAAATGCCGAAAAGCTGGCACTTTACCAGCTACGATGCGCCCTGGTCGCCTGTGGCGGGGGAAGCCGCAAGCGTGGTGATGAGCGACAGTGGAGAAGAGGTCAATCTGCTGGTGGTTGAACCGGGTGAAAATGCCGCACTTTGCCTGCTGGCCCAGCCGGGGGTGGTAATCGCCGGACGTACGATGCAACTGGGTGATGCCATCAAGATTATGAATGACAGGCTGAAACCGCAGCTTAACGCCACCAGTTTCAGCTTTGAACAGGCCGTTTAACTCTCCAGCCGAATTGAGGTCTTAGGTACGCAGCTACAGCTCAGGATGGAACCGTCTTGCGCAATGGCTGATTTCTTCAACGGGCTGACCTCGCCCTCGATCAGGCGAACGCGACAGCAACAGCAAATGCCTGCTCGACACGAATACGGCACCCGAATCCCATTATTTTCCAGCTGCTCAAGTAAGATTTGCTGGTTATTGCCGCGAAAGCTTTGTCCCTGCCAGACTATATACACTTCACCTTCGGTTTGCTGTTCCTGTTCGACAGACTCAACTACCTTGCCCGCGCCATAGTGTTTGGCCGGTGCGCGAGACAGCACCACCACGTCGTCACCCACGCGCACAACCCCACTATTGCGGGCGATCAGATTCTGGCCGAAATCGACATCACCATTATCTTGTGCGGTACGAAAACGGGTTAATGTCGCCAGCGGTTCACCAGAGGGGTGTTTTTGCCCGCGTTCGGGACTGACGGTGGTAAAAACACAGCGGCTGCAGGGTTTCACCACATCAAAGACGACATCACCGATACGTATCACCTTCCAGGTATCTTCTTCCCATGCGCTGGCTCCCGTGACCACCAGGTTGGGGCGGAACTGCTCCATCTGTACGCTTGCAGGACAGCGACTTTGTAAATCCCGCAGCGAGGCTTCGTTGGTCAATAAGAACGGAAAACCGTCGGCAAACGAGAGTGGCACATCTTCGTGGCGTTTTACCCGGCGCGTGGTTTGTGGGCCTACCCAGCGGAGCTGAACGTCGCGGGCGAAAAAACCGCTAAGCCACTGATTGATGTGTTCCGGGGCAACCCGGGCAGTAAAATGATTCCCCCACACTTCCGTTGGCTCGCCCTGAGGCGCAAAATCGCTAAAACGCACTACGGCGCTGCTACCATCCGGTGCGGTTAAATGCAGGCCATCCGTCAGGGGAGAGGGAAGAAAACGGACCATCTGAGGAAATTGTCGTGCGGTAATAAAGGTGCCATCCGGTTCGGTCACCATAAAAATGCGATCGAAGGACAATCCGCTGGTGTCTGCCAGCGCATGCGTCAGGCCAATACCCCGCATGGATTTCACGGGATGGATAAAAAGACGCGAAAGCGTTGCCACGTCATTTCCTCTGTGAACGAAAATAAGCCCTCAACTTTATGACATGAACGTCAGATTGGCTATAATGCGCAACAATTTTCTACATCAATAAGTGATTTTATGATTTCTCTGTTTGCCAGTACGGCCCGTGGGCTGGAAGAGCTATTAAAAACTGAACTGGAAAACCTGGGCGCGCAAGAGTGCCGGGTGGTTCAGGGGGGCGTCCATTTCCATGGTGACACGCGGCTGATTTACCAAAGCCTGATGTGGAGTCGTCTGGCCTCGCGAATCATGATGCCGCTTGGTGAGTGCAAGGTTTACAGCGATCTGGACCTTTACCTCGGCGTGCAGGTGATTCCGTGGACGGAGATTTTCAACGCGGATGCCACCTTCGCCGTGCATTTTAGCGGCCTGAATGATGAGATTCGTAACAGCCAGTACGGCGCGCTGAAAGTCAAAGACGCCATCGTCGACAGCTTTACCCGCAATAATCTGCCGCGTCCGAACGTTGACCGTGAATCACCGGATTTACGCATTAACGTCTGGCTGAATAAAAAGACGGCCAGCATTGCCCTCGATCTGAGCGGGGAAGGCCTGCACGTGCGTGGCTATCGTGACGGCACCGGTATGGCGCCCATCAAAGAAAACCTCGCGTCGGCAATCGTGATGCGTTCAGGCTGGCAGCCGGGCACGCCGCTGCTCGATCCTATGTGTGGTTCCGGCACCCTGCTGATTGAAGCGGCAATGTGGGCAACCGATCGCGCACCAGGTTTACACCGCGGACGCTGGGGTTTTGGCGGCTGGGCACAGCATGACGAGGCCATCTGGCAGGAAGTGAAAGCCGACGCACAGGCCCGCGCGCGCCAGGGACTGGCTAACTACAGCTCGCATTTTTACGGATCGGATAACGATCCTCGTGTCATTGAACGTGCGCAGCGTAACGCCCGTCGTGCCGGGGTGGGTGAGCTGGTCACCTTTGAAGTCAAAGATGTGGCGCAGTTAAGCAACCCGCTGCCGAAAGGGCCTTACGGTACCGTTATCAGCAACCCGCCGTACGGCGAGCGTCTGGAAAGCGAACCAGCGCTGATTGCGCTGCACAGCCTGCTGGGGCGGACGTTGAAATCGCAGTTTGGCGGCTGGAACCTGTCTCTGTTCAGCGCCTCTGTTGATTTGCTCAACTGCCTGCAATTACGCGCCGATCGCCAGTTCAAGGCCAAAAACGGCCCGCTGGATTGCGTGCAGAAAAACTACCACCTGGCGGAAAACACCGGTGAAGCGAAAGCACCGGCGATGGCCGAAGACTACGCTAACCGCCTGCGTAAGAATCTTAAGAAACTGGAAAAATGGGCGCGTCAGGAAGGCATTGAATGCTATCGCCTGTACGATGCCGATCTGCCGGATTACAACGTGGCAGTCGACCGCTACGGCGACTGGGTCGTGGTGCAAGAGTACGCACCGCCAAAAACCATTGATGCGCAAAAAGCGCGTCAGCGTCTGTTCGACATCATTGCCGCCACCATCGCCGTACTGGAGATTGCGCCAAACAAACTGGTGCTGAAAACCCGTGAGCGTCAGAAAGGGGCTAACCAGTATCAGAAGATGAATGAAAAGGGTGAATTCCTGGAGGTGAGCGAATACAACGCGAAACTGTGGGTAAACCTGACGGATTATCTCGATACGGGTCTGTTCCTCGATCACCGCATCGCGCGTCGTATGCTCGGCCAGATGAGTAAAGGTAAAGACTTCCTGAACCTGTTCGCTTATACCGGCAGTGCCAGCGTGCACGCGGGCTTAGGCGGCGCACGCAGCACCACGACGGTGGATATGTCACGTACCTATCTGGAGTGGGCGGAGCGCAACTTGCGTCTTAACGGCCTAACCGGTCGTCCTCATCGTCTGTTGCAGGCCGATGTGCTGGCCTGGCTGCGCGAAACCGATGAACAGTTCGATCTGATTTTTATCGATCCGCCGACGTTCTCGAACTCGAAACGTATGGAAGACTCGTTCGACGTTCAGCGCGATCACATTACGCTGATGAAAGATCTTAAACGTCTGCTGCGTAAAGGCGGCACGATCATGTTCTCAAACAACAAACGCGGTTTCCGTATGGATACTGACGGGCTGGCTAAGCTTGGGCTCAAAGCACAAGAAATTACCCAAAAAACGCAGTCGCAAGATTTCGCCCGTAACCGTCAGATTCACAACTGCTGGCTGATTACCGCAGCCTGAAAGGATAAATAGATGTCATTAATCAGTATGCATGGCGCATGGCTGTCGTTCAGCGATGCCCCCCTTCTCGATAATGCCGAACTGCATATCGAGGACAACGAGCGCGTCTGTCTGGTAGGCCGTAACGGCGCGGGCAAATCAACGCTGATGAAAATCCTCAACCGTGAACAGGGGCTGGATGACGGACGCATCGTGTATGAGCAGGATTTGATCGTCGCGCGTTTGCAGCAGGATCCACCGCGTAACGTC
The DNA here is from genome assembly GCF_965644215.1 of Phytobacter sp. V69. Lineage (NCBI taxonomy): Bacteria > Pseudomonadati > Pseudomonadota > Gammaproteobacteria > Enterobacterales > Enterobacteriaceae > Phytobacter > Phytobacter sp. V69. The sequence continues at coordinate 26,302 of NZ_CBFFRL010000026.1, read as the reverse complement.
GCGGGCAGCGTCTACGATTTTGTCGCCGAAGGGATTGAAGAGCAGGCGGAATACCTCAAGGGCTATCACGACATTTCGCATCTGGTGATGACAGATCCGAGCGACAAAAACCTGAACGAAATGGCGCGCCTGCAGGAACTGCTGGACCACCACGGTCTGTGGCAGCTGGAAAACCGCATTAACGAAGTGCTGGCACAGCTTGGTCTGGAAGCTGACATGCCGCTGGCGTCACTTTCTGGTGGCTGGCTGCGTAAGGCGGCGCTGGGCCGTGCGCTGGTCAGCGGGCCGAAAGTGCTGTTGCTCGATGAACCGACTAACCACCTCGATATTGAAACCATCGACTGGCTGGAAGGGTTCCTGAAAACATTCGGCGGCACCATTATCTTTATTTCGCACGACCGTTCCTTTATTCGCAATATGGCGACCCGCATCGTCGATCTGGATCGCGGCAAGCTGGTGACTTATCCTGGCGATTACGACACCTATCTGCTGGAAAAAGAAGAAAACCTGCGCGTTGAAGAGCTGCAGAATGCGGAATTCGACCGCAAGCTGGCGCAGGAAGAAGTCTGGATCCGCCAGGGCATCAAGGCGCGTCGTACCCGTAATGAAGGCCGCGTGCGCGCTTTGAAAGCCATGCGTCGCGAGCGCAGCGAACGACGTGAGGTGATGGGCAGCGCGAAGATGCAGGTTGAGGAAGCAAGCCGCTCGGGCAAAATCGTCTTCGAGATGGAAAACGTCGACTATCAGGTGGACGGTAAAGTGCTGGTTAAAGACTTCTCTGCGCAGGTCCAGCGTGGTGACAAGATTGCCCTGATTGGGCCGAACGGCTGTGGTAAAACTACGCTGCTTAAGCTGATGCTCAGCCAGTTGCAGGCCGACAGCGGTCGCATTCATTGTGGTACCAAGCTGGAAGTGGCCTACTTTGACCAACACCGCGCAGAGCTCGATCCAGACAGAACGGTGATGGACAACCTGGCGGAAGGTAAGCAGGAAGTGATGGTCAACGGGAAGCCACGTCATGTGCTGGGCTACCTGCAGGACTTCCTTTTCCACCCGAAACGGGCGATGACCCCGGTTCGTGCGCTTTCTGGCGGTGAACGTAACCGACTGCTGCTGGCGCGTTTGTTCCTCAAACCCAGTAACTTATTGATTCTCGACGAACCGACGAACGATTTGGATGTCGAAACGCTGGAACTGCTTGAAGAGCTAATCGACAGCTACCAGGGAACCGTTATGCTGGTTAGCCACGATCGTCAGTTTGTGGATAACACCGTGACCGAGTGCTGGATTTTTGAAGGGGCAGGGCGGATTGGCCAGTATGTGGGTGGCTATCACGATGCGCGCGGTCAGCAGTCAGCATCGCAGGCGCACAAAGCGGCAGCCGAGAAAAAATCCGCCGAAGTATCGGTAAACAAAACAGAAACTGTTAAACGAGCCAGAAACAAACTAAGCTATAACCTGCAACGTGAGCTGGAACAATTGCCGCAAAAGCTGGAAACTCTGGAAGCGGCACTGGAAACACTGCAGGCGCAGGTGGCGGATGCCAGCTTTTTCAGTCAGCCTCACGACCACACGCAGAAAGTATTAGCCGAACTGGCTTCGGCGGAGCAGGCGCTGGAGCAAGCGTTTGAACGCTGGGAGTATCTGGAGGCATTAAAAAACGGCGCATAACTCAGGAAGCCAGTATGTGTGAACATCACCACGCCACCAGGCATATTTTGTGTACGCAGTGTGATCTATTGGTGGCTTTGCCGTTGTTGCAGCATGGTCAGAAAGCGGCGTGTCCTCGCTGTGGTACGACATTGACCACGGAATGGGATGAGCCCAGACAACGTCCCACCGCGTATGCGCTGGTGGCGTTGTTTATGCTACTGCTTTCCAATCTGTTCCCGTTTGTGAATATGAAAGTGGCAGGCGTCACCAGTGAGGTGACGCTGCTGGAGATCCCTGGCGTTATGTTCTCGGAAGATTACGCCAGCCTCGGGACGCTCTTCTTACTTTTCGTGCAGATGGTCCCGACGTTTTGCCTGGTGACCATCCTGCTGCTCGTCAATCGCGTGCCGCTGTCACTGCGGGTTAAAACGTTCCTGGCACGTATCCTTTTTCAGCTCAAAACCTGGGGCATGGCGGAGATTTTTCTGGCCGGCGTACTGGTGAGTTTTGTCAAACTGATGGCCTACGGAGATGTGGGCATCGGTAGCAGCTTTATTCCCTGGTGTCTGTTTTGCCTGTTACAGTTGCGTACCATGCAGTGTGTAGACCGCCACTGGTTGTGGGATGATATCTCCCCGACGCCAGTACCGATGGTACCGCTGCGCGTGGGGGTGTCGGGTATTCATCAAGGGTTACGCAGTTGCCCGTGCTGCACCGCCATTGTGGCGGCTGACGAACCTGTCTGCCCGCGCTGTCATACCAAAGGCTATGTCCGGCGCAGAAACAGCCTGCAGTGGACGATGGCACTGCTGGTGACCTCAATCCTGCTGTACCTGCCTGCCAACATTCTGCCGATCATGATTACCGATTTGCTGGGTGACCAGATGCCGTCAACCATTATCGCCGGGGTGATTTTCCTCTGGAGCGAAGGATCGTATCCGGTAGCGCTGGTTATCTTTATCGCCAGTATTATGGTGCCGACGCTCAAAATGATCGCCATTGCCTGGCTATGCTGGGATGCCAAAGGCCATGGTCGCCGGGACAGTGAGCGAATGCACTTTGTTTATGAAATTGTCGAATTTGTCGGTCGCTGGTCGATGATTGATGTGTTTGTCATCGCCGTGCTGTCCGCGCTGGTACGCATGGGAGGATTAATGAATATTTATCCGGCCATGGGGGCGCTGATGTTTGCGCTGGTCGTTATCATCACAATGTTTGCGGCAATGACGTTCGATCCCCGCCTGAGTTGGGATCGCGAGCCTGAATCGAGCCATGAGGAGTCGTAAGAACATGGAGAAAACCAGTGGGGAGGCGAAAGTGCAGAAAGTCAAAAACTGGTCGCCGGTATGGATATTCCCGATAGTCACGGCCCTGATCGGCGCGTGGATCCTCTTTTACCATTACAGCCATCAGGGGCCGGAAGTGACGCTGATCACCACCAACGCGGAGGGTATTATCGGCGGTAAAACGACGATCAAAAGCCGCAGCGTGGATGTTGGGGTGGTGGAGAGCACGACGCTGACCGATGATCTCACCCATGTGGAGATCAAAGCGCGCCTGAACACAGGGATGGAAAAGCTGCTCTACAACGACTCCGTTTTCTGGGTGGTCAAACCGCAGGTAGGACGTGAAGGGATCAGTGGGCTGGGAACCTTGCTTTCCGGTGCCTACATTGAACTCCAGCCGGGGAAAAAGGGCAATCAGCCAGAGAGATATAACCTGCTGGATTCGCCGCCTCTGGCGCCGCCGGATGCCAAAGGGATTCGGGTTATCCTCGACAGTAAAAAGGCGGGGCAGCTTTCTCCGGGCGACCCGGTGCTTTTTCGTGGTTACCGTGTTGGCTCGGTAGAAACCAGTACTTTTGATACGCAAAAACGCACCATCAGCTATCAGCTCTTTATCAATGCGCCAAACGATCGTCTGGTCACCAGCAACGTGCGTTTCTGGAAAGACAGCGGTATCGCCGTGGACTTAACCTCTGCGGGGATGCGGGTTGAGATGGGCTCGCTCAGTACTCTGTTTGGCGGCGGCGTGAGTTTTGATGTGCCGGAAGGCAATGAACTGGGTGAACCTGTCGCCGAGAAAACGGCCTTTATGCTGTATGACGACCAGCGGAGCATTCAGGAATCGCTCTATACCGAACACATCGACTATCTGATGTTCTTCAAAGATTCGATTCGCGGCCTGCAGCCAGGCGCCCCGGTCGAGTTCCGCGGGATTCGCCTGGGGACGGTGGCGAAAGTGCCGTTCTTCACGCCTGAGATGCGCCAGAAACTGAATGACGACTACCGGATACCTATCCTCATTCGTATCGAGCCTGAGCGTCTCGTAAGCCAGTTTGGCGGCGATCCGAATGTCGATCAGCATATTACCGAGCTAATGAAACGTGGCCTGCGTGCGGCGCTGAAAACCGGCAATATTGTGACTGGCGCACTGTATGTGGATCTCGATTTCTATCCGAAAGCGCCACCGGTGACGGATATGCCGGAATTCGGTGGGTACCGGATCATCCCGACGGTGAGCGGTGGTCTGGCGCAGATTCAGCAAAAGCTAATGGATACGCTGGATAAGATTAACAATCTGCCGCTGAATCCGATGATCGAGCAGGCGACCAATGCGCTGACGGAAAGTCAGCAGACGATGCGCCGTCTGCAAACGACAATCGATAATCTGAACAAGCTGACCGCCAGCCAGTCGATGCAGCAGCTGCCAGCGGATATGCAAAATACGCTGCGCGAGCTCAACCGAAGCATGCAGGGCTTCCAGCCGGGTTCCGCTGCGTACAACAAGATGGTAGCAGATATGCAGCGTCTTGATCAGGTTTTGCGCGAACTGCAGCCGGTGCTCAAAACGCTAAACGATAAGAGCAATGCGCTGGTATTTGAAGCTAAGGGCAAAGACGATCCGCAGCCGAAGAGGGCGAAACAATGAAAAAGGGAACGATAGCGCTTCTGGTCATGCTCCTGACGGCCTGTAGCTCCAGCGGGGATAATAAGAGCTACTATCAGCTGCCCTCACCGCCGCAGACGCCTGTGGCGCAAAGCGCTGCGAATGGGCAACATTTGCTGTGGGTTGAGCAGGTATCGGTGCCGGATTATCTTGCAGGCAATGGCGTGGTCTACCAGACAAGCGATGTGCAATACGTGATTGCCACCAACAATCTGTGGGCAAGCCCGCTGGATCAACAGCTACGTACGACGCTGGTAGCGAATTTAAGCAATCAGCTGCCGGGCTGGGTTGTGGCATCGCAACCGTTAGGTACAGAGCAGGACACGCTGAATGTCACGGTGACCGGTTTTCACGGTCGCTATGACGGGCGGGTTATCGTCAGCGGCGAATGGCTGGTTAATCATCGCGGGCAGCTAATTAAGCGTCCTTTCCACATTGAGCTCAAACAGCAGCAGGATGGCTACGACGAGATGGTGAAGATGCTGGCCCTGGCCTGGCAGCAGGAAGCGAGCAGTATTGCCAGCGAGCTTAAACGCCTGCCATAGAGAAATTTAATGCATCAAAAAGCCGTCAGAGCACTATTGCCTGGCGGCTTTTTTTTATTTTAGTACTCAGTTTGTTACTTGTGCTGGCTCACAGTTTTTGTACAAATGAACTTCTAATTAGTTCACATTTATGACACTGGCGTGAATTTTGCGCATTGACGACGAAGTTTATCCAGGGTATTCGTAGCCTGTGGTTGCATACTTAGTAACCACTGTTTTCTTTTCCACCAGACCAAAAAATGAGGGAAACGAGGCATGAAGAGACAAAAGCGAGATCGCCTGGAACGGGCACATCAACGTGGGTATCAGGCCGGAATCACAGGGCGGCCAAAAGAAATGTGTCCTTATCAGACGCTGAATCAGAGGTCCGAATGGATGGGAGGCTGGCGAGAAGCCATGGAGGACAGGGCCGTCATTGCCTGATTCTGTCTCTTTAAACAAGAAACCTCCGCATTGCGGAGGTTTCGCCTTTTCTGCACTGAGTGATTCTTTATGCCGCATGACACGGCAAGCAGCATCAGAACGCAGAGGTGTCCTGGAACAGACCCACTTTCAGATCGGTTGCGGTGTAGATAACACGACCATCAACCAGCACTTCACCATCCGCCAGACCCATCACCAGACGACGGTTAATGACGCGTTTGAAGTGGATGCGGTAGGTGACTTTTTTCGCGGTCGGCAGAATCTGTCCGGTAAATTTCACTTCGCCTACGCCCAGCGCGCGGCCTTTGCCTTCACCACCGAGCCAGCCCAGGTAGAAACCAACGAGCTGCCACATGGCGTCAAGACCGAGGCAGCCTGGCATTACCGGGTCACCGATAAAGTGGCAGCTAAAGAACCACAGGTCCGGATTAATATCTAATTCAGCTTCAACATATCCTTTGTCGAAATTCCCACCGGTCTCGGTCATTGATACCACTCGGTCCATCATCAGCATGCTTGGGGCAGGTAATTGTGGGCCTTTTTCGCCAAACAGCTCTCCGCGACCAGAGGCAAGAAGGTCTTCTTTTGTATAGGATTCGCGTTTATCTACCATGTTCTAAGTAAGCCTTATTGTGAGTTTCGGACGCAGGATAGCTAACACGTGTACGCTGAACAAGTCCGATCAGTTCGGACTGAACCAACTGAGCCAACGAAGCGGCCACGGATAACGGTGACGAGGGTCCTGTTGCGTCGCCTGCGCGATGCGCTCCAGGATAGTCTGCTTCAGTGTAGTTTGTCCTTCTGCATCCCAGACCAGACGGGTTAATAACGGGAGTGCATCCGTGACATCTTCAATCGCCCAGATGGAGAATTGGCCCGCTTTGACGGCATCCAGCAGATCCTGGCGCAGACAAAGATGACGCACATTCGCATCCGGTACAATCACGCCCTGGTTGCCATCCAGCCCGCGGCTTTGACAGATGGCAAAGAAGCCTTCGATCTTCTCGTTGAGGCCACCAACAGGCTGCGAGCGGCCAAACTGATCTACTGAGCCGGTGATAGCAATACTTTGGCTGATAGGCACTTCTGCCAGTGCGCTGATCAGGGCACACAGCTCGGCCATTGAGGCGCTGTCACCGTCCACTTCGCTGTAAGATTGCTCGAAGGTCAGCGATGCGGTGAACGGAATCTGTTGTTCAAGCTCAAGTTCGGCCATCAGGAAGGACTGCATAATCATCATGCCTTTCGCATGAATGTTGCCACCCAGTTCCGCTTTACGTTCAATGTCGTTGAATTCGCCATCGCCGATATGCACGACGCAGCTGATACGCGAAGGTTCACCAAACGCACGTGGATGACCAGGGAATTCAACAACTGACAGGGCGTTAATCTGCCCAACCTGCTCACCTTCTGTTTCAATGAGGATCTGTTCTAACAGAATCTCATCCTGCATACGTTCCGCCAGATAGCCTTCACGCCATTCGCGCTGAGCGAGCATGGTATTGAGCTGCTCTGCGTCAAAGGTCTGCGCTTCGATCATGGCAGACACTTCACGTAACTGGCGAGATAACCACAGCGGACAGAGCGGGAGCGTCTCCTGGTCGCCGGTGTAGCGAACCGCTTCACGAATCAGTACCGGCCAGGCATCAGCAGCCGGGGAGGGCAGTTCAGCTTCCTGAGCGACCAACTGTACCCATTGACACCACTGCGCCAGGGTTTCTGCGTCGCTAATCTGCAGAGTATCTTCGTATTCGCTGTAGATAGCCTGTTCAGCAAGCTCTGGCTCCATCTCCTGGAAGTCCGCCAGAGAGTCGCGTTCGCCCACGAGGATGACCCGAAGATCAAGCGGCAGTGACGGAATGGAAACGGGCAGGGGACGGGATTCATCAAATGCAACCCAGTCAAAACGATTGCGAGTCACCATGGTTTTCAAACGCATCCACAGCAACGGCTGCGCCAGCAGCGTACGCAGAGAGATAACCAGCGTGCCGCCGTTGGCCTGGTGTACGAGACCGGGTTGCAGGGTAATCTCATTGTTGAATTGGCGCAGGCAACCAAATAGCTGCTCGGCTTCGACCCAGTCAGCAACGACAACCTGGCTTTTGCCGGCAAAATTAGCATCTGCGTTTTGTGCCGGAGTGAGAGTAATCGTCGCGCCATTAACCTGGTAGTCACCACCGACAATTTCGCTTTCCTCGGACTGTAGCGCAGCCACTGCATCGGCAACGATCGTCAGGTACGTTTCCTCTTCTGGCGCTTTGGCCAGCATAAAGCGTGACGTTGCCACAGGATGGAGCAGTTGCTCCAGCGCATAGTGTAATCGGGGTTGGGTATCGCCCAGGAAGAATGCCGTCTCGTCAGTAAGTGCGGACTGCTTAAACACATCCTGATAGCTCTCGGTATCAGGAGTCAGTTCATTCCATTCAAGTTTTGTAATGGTCAAAGTCGTTTTTTTAGTCTGATGTAAAAGGCGGGATTATACCGTAAACGTATGGGCAGCACACAGGGAATACACGTTTTCCGCTGGTAGAAGTGCCGTCGGGATGCGCAGAATGTGATTTCTTTTCAGCAGAGCAGAAAAAAACTGATATTCTGAACTGAGTTACACGGTAACGTTGAGATCGCAATGAAATATCAACAACTGGAAAATCTTGAAAGCGGCTGGAAATGGAAGTATCTGGTGAAAAAGCACCGGGAAGGTGAGCTGATCACAAGATATGTCGAAGCCAGCGCGGCGAAAGACACCGTCGATTTATTGCTAACCCTCGAAAATGAACCCGTGCAGGTTAATGCCTGGATTGAGCAACATATTAATCCGTCCCTCATGAACCGCATGAAGCAGACGATTCGGGCGCGGCGTAAACGCCATTTTAATGCTGAGCATCAGCATACGCGTAAGAAATCAATCGACCTGGAGTTTGTTGTCTGGCAGCGCTTGGCTGCTCTGGCGCAGCGTAGGGGGAAAACCCTCTCGGAGACGATTGTGCAGCTGATTGAAGATGCTGAGCATAAAGAAAAATATGCCACGACGATGTCGTCACTTAAGCAGGATTTGCAGGCGCTGCTGGGCAAAGAATAATTTTTCTGCGCTCTATTTTATTCAGGCAATAAAAAACCCCGCATAGCGGGGTTTTTTTACAGCAAGTGAACTTAAGCCTGAGGCTGAGTTACAACGTCTTTGCTGCCACGAACTTCGATTTCTACGCGACGGTCCGGCGCCAGGCAATCGATCAGCGCAGCACGCGCTTTCACGTTGTCACAGGTGCTGCCAGTAACCGGCTGGGATTTACCCATGCCACGTGCGGAGATTTTGTTCGCCGGGATACCTTTAGAAACCAGGTAATCAACAACGGACTGAGCACGTTTCTCAGACAGACCCTGGTTGTAAGCGTCAGAACCGATGCGGTCGGTGAAGCCCAGAACCACTACGGAACCGTCTTTCGGATCCAGATTACTCAACTGACCATACAGCTGATCCAGCGCCTGCTGACCTTCCGGTTTCAGGGTCGCTTTGTTGAAGTTGAACAGTACGTCAGACTTCAGCGTGAAGTGTTTGGTCTGTACTTCCGGAGCCGGAGCCGGAGCAACTACCGGTGAAGCTTCTTCCTGCTGGCCGAAACGGTAAGAAACACCTACGCTCAGCATGCCGTTGTCCGGACGAGTACCAACGGTGTTTGCATCACCGATGTTGTTAACCCACTGGTATTCCAGACGGGTAGCGATATCACGGGTAACAGCCCACTCAACACCACCAGCGAAGACCGGGGAAACACCGGTGTCGTGGTCTTTGAAGTGAGCGTCAGCGCCAGGGACGTTAGCTTTAGCGTCTGCACGCCATACCATGCCGCCCAGACGGGTGTAGATATCCAGATCGTCAGTGATCGGGTAACCCAGTTTAGCAGTCAGCTGTACGCCTTGAGCCTTGAACGCACCATTTACGGTGTCGCCTTTGTACGGCATACGGCCTAACCAGTCGTAACCCATTTCAAAACCGATATACGGGTTAACCTGATAGCCACCGAACGCACCTGCACCAAGCTGGCTTGAATGGGTCGGGCCGTCGTTCGGAATGAAGCCGGTGTCGTGGAACTGAGACCAGCCCAGTTTACCACCTGTATACCAGGTATTATCTTTCGGAGCGGCCTGCGCTACGGTAGCGAAACCAGCCAGTGCCACTGCAATCGCGATAGCTGTCTTTTTCATTTTTTGCGCCTCGTTATCATCCAAAAATCGCCATGAAAATCTCGATGAGAAGTCACGGTTAAATCCTTCACCGGGGGCATTGCTCATCAGTCCCTATAGAGATATCTTCACGATATCTTTGGCTTATGCCGAGCACCCCTGGCGATGTAAAGTCTACAACGTAGTTGGAAACTTACAAGTGTGAACTCCGTCAGGCATATGAAAAAAAAGGCTTTGTATACACAATATTTAACAATTCTGCGGAACTATTCGCCAATTCAGATGCCTTGCAAGTCGCCTGGATCGGGCATTGGCGCTGTATTTCGCTGATATTGCGCTTGTGTTAGTCCGACAGAAAAATAATCCCAGGATTTATCCTAATTTTACTCAATGATACAAATTTGAGTGAATTTTTATCCCCGAATGCTGTCTCGCAGCAAGAGGATTGTGCTGTACCGGCCGCATCACAAAACCTATTGCGTTTCCTTCTTCGGCCGCCATTGCCAGACGGTGATGTTCCTCTTCGGTCAGTTCTTCTGCATGCCAGCCAATAACCACACTGTAATTGCCCGTACGTAGCGCACGAATCATTGACTCCAGCGTTAGGCAGGGAGAGAGCTGGCTGATTTGCATGACCTTGGTCAGTGGCAAACCGACAGACTGTACCCATTCACGACTTAACTTTTGTTGTGGCGTTAACCAGAGCTGCCAGCGCGATTGTTGACCCAGCTGCTGTAATAAAGGCAACAACAGCAGTTGTGTCATTCCGGGTTGGTCTTCGCGATAAACCACTTCGCTAATCAGCCCCGTAGAAGCCTCGGTGGCCCCCGCGTTGTGTGCGGAAAGAAATTGTGTTGAACGATTTGCACGGCTTAATGAATGGTACATGATCAACCCAGTCCTGTTAGTTACTGTATAAACATACAGTAACCCCTGAACGTTCAAAGATCAACCTCATTTTCTGAAAGCGTCTCGCAAGTTTGTCTTGTATTGCGTTCAAGCCGCAAAATTATCTTGCCGAGTTGCGCATACTTGCCTATGTTCCTCATTAACGGATTATTTAATGAAGTTAATGTTTTTACTCCATGATTTTTAAGGACATAATCATGAAAAACATATCCTATCAAAGGATCTATCAGTCACGGGAATACCTCGCTCCACTGGGCAAAATCCGCTTTCGTGCGCACTTCGGAGGGTACAGTTTATCGATAGACAACACTGTGTTTGCGATGATTGCAGAGGGGGAGTTGTACCTGCGTGCCTGTGAGGAGAGTGCGCAGTACCGTGTGGCAAAAAGCTCTCCGCTTCTGACCTTCCACAAACGTGGCCGTACGGTTTCTCTTAACTATTACTTTGTCGATGAGCATCTCTGGCGAGACTTACCAATGCTGCTGAGGCTTACATCTCAGTCGCTTGCTGCGGCACGGCAAGAAAAAGTGGCACGCGATGCGCCGCACCGTCTCAAGGATTTACCCAATATCAACTTTCAACTCGAAATGCTGCTTTTTGATGCCGGCATCCCGGACGAACATATGCTGCGTCTTTTGGGGGCAAAAGCATGCTGGTTGCGTTTAAGAGCAATGAACAAGCATACGGGCATCAAGATACTACTGGGGCTGGAGGGGGCGATTATCGGCCTGCACGAAGCGGCGCTCCCGGCGCTGCGACGCCAGGAGCTGATCGACTGGTATAACGAACTCGACCATGAAAAAATCCAGGGTCATTAGTCTATGACCTGCCGCTGTAAACGGCACATTTCTGGCAACAGGGTGATAAGTAGCCCTAGCTGTTGCAGTACGAGAGGTTCTTTGCTGTCAGGGCGTGGCTCAAGATGTTTAATTCGTCGGGACAAGTCTGCCAGCGTTAACTGCACACGCTCTTCATCAGCCGGTTGGTGGTGAAGAGCGTCATCCACGTAACATACGGCATCGTCCAGTAAGCGAAGGATCGCGGGATGCGTAAGCTGTTCGCGGTGGGCACCTAGGGCTGATAGATAGCTGGTAAATGTGTGATTCAGGCAGAGCAGGCGAAATGCCACCTCACGCAATTCAGGTGTTGCGCCAGGCTCAGACGCCATATTGGATACCACCGATGCCAGTTCTGCATCGCGATTGTAGGCATTCCTGCGGGCAACGCGATAGGCCAGGCGGTTATCGCGGCCCTGGTGATACTGTTCGAGAATGGCATCAAGATAGCGACAGTTGGCATTAAATGCCTGCTCCGTCACACGTGGAAGATTGCGAAAACGCCAGTCCGGCCAGATAAAACTCACCGCCGCCCAGGCAATGGCGCACCCGATGATGGTGTCGATGACGCGTGGGATAGCCACTTCAAAACCTTCGCCAAGCAAGTTAAAACAGAGCAGTACCAGCAGCGTAATGAACATCGTGGCCTGTGCGTACTGTACGAGACGGAAGGCGAAAAAAAGTACGCCTGTAACCACAATCAGTACCAGTTGCCCTTCCAGCGAGGGCACGAAATAGAGTACGGGAAGGCCAAGGGCGATACCCGCAATGGTCCCGACAATACGTAGCGTGAGGCGGTGGCGCGTGGCGTTGTAGTTAGGCTGACACACAAACAGGCTGGTAAGCAAAATCCAGTATCCGTGATGCAGCCCGGTAATCTGAATGACGGCGTAACCCGCGCACAGCACGACGGACATCCGCACGGCGTGGCGAAACAGCGCTGATTCCGGCGTCAGGTTATTGCGCAAGCGCAGCCAGATATCGCTCAGACCATGCAGGCTGTCATCTGCCAGCAGGTTTTCCGTTTCGTTTGTCTGCGAGGCTTGTGGTTGCCCGGACTCAATGCTCGCCAGCTGTGCGTCGATGGCGCGCAAGTTATCGAGCAGAAATCCCAGCGCTTTTATTTGCTCAGGCGACGTTGTTCCGCTGGCACGAATACGATCCAGTGCGGCATCAAGATGTATGAACGCGCGTTCGAAGCGGTTGTCATGTTGGTAAGGATTACGCAGCAGGATCGCGCGTGCCAGCCTGGCACAGGCCTGAGACTGCAACGTGATTAAGCGCTGAAAGCGGAACATCACATCGCTGTAGCGAAAATGCTCCCGCAATGCCTGGTACTGTATATGAGAAGAACTGGCGCGCTCATGAATGTCCTGCGCGGCAAAATAATAGTGCAGTGTACGCCGGGTGCCTCGTTGTCCGCGATCGCCCCGAAGGCGTGTTAACAACGATGCTTTGGTCTGGTTTAAGGTTGTTACCAGTTGCCCGTTGGCTAACGCAAGTTCGTAAAGCGGGGCCTGGCTTTCCTCTTCGATATCCGGATCGAACAGACGTGCTTTGAGCTCCAGATACTGAGACAACTGCTCGTAGCAGCGTGCCAGATTGTCCTGCAAGGGACGGATGGGGAAGACAAGGTGTCCGGCCAGCGTCAGCACGTTAAACCAGACCGCTCCCGCTAACAGCAACAACGGCTGCTGATACCATGAACTGTACAGCGTGGTGCCCAGCATTGTGTAGATGGCGATGAGCAATGCGCCGAACGCAATGGTGGCGTAGCGTTGCCCCAGCCCTCCCAGCAAAATAAAGCCCATCGTGGACGTTACCAGCCCGATGGCTAACAGCCACGGCCAGGGAAACAGTAATTCGACCGACGCCGAGGCGATAAAAAACGAAATCAGGGTGATGATTAAATTACGCAGACGGCCCGTCAGACGATCGTCGAGATCCGCCAGCGCCGCGGCAACCACGCCCAGGGTTAGAGGGATAGTCAGTTTCACTTCGCCAAGCAGCCACGGCAGTGCAGCCGTGCCGCTTAGCGCAATGAAGATCCGCATGTTGTAAAGCCAGGCGCTATTCCAGGTGTACCGGCGAAGCAGGGGGCTCAGCATAATATGGGTGACTCGTTTATGGGAAAAGGCGGCGAGCATTGGCTTCGCGCGCGGCACGGGCCACCTCTACCGACACAACGCGGCGGCCGACCGGCCATACGGCAATAGCCGCAATTTTAAAATTGGCAATCCCGGTTGGAATGCCAATGATCGTGATGCACTGGGCAATACCTGCCACAATATGCATCACGCAGAGCCACCAGCCAAACAGCACGAACCAAAGAACGTTGAGCACCGTCCCGCCCGCATTCAGCAGCGTGCTTTTGCTGCCAGGGTTTAGCTCATCGACATGCACCGCTTCGTTGCCCCAGGGGATCAGCGACAGTTTGGTGATTTCCCAACAGGAACGCGTAAGCGGCAGGGTAATCACCAGAGCAACGCTCATAATGGTCGCCAGCAGCCAGCCGAGGGTCGTGGCAAAACCGCCAAGGACAAAGTTCAGTATATTCAGAACGGTACGCATATTACCTCAATGCTATTCTGTCAGGGAATTGACCTGACAATTGTAACGATTTTTTGGGCTGGAGCACGTATTCTCTGGCGGTTAAACTGGCAATCAGAGTCATAAGCTGAAAAAGGATGTGTGATGGAACTAAAAGCGACTTCATTGGGAAAGCGGCTGGCGCAGCATCCTTATGATCGAGTGGTCATCCTTAATGCGGGCGTAAAGGTTTCCGGCGATAGACATGAATACCTGATTCCCTTCAATCAGCTACTTGCTATCGAGTGCAAGCGTGGCCTGGTCTGGGGCGAGCTGGAGTTTGTTCTGGCAGACAACAAAGTCGTGCGTTTACACGGAACGGAATGGAATGAAACCCAGCGTTTTTATCAGTATCTGAATGAACGCTGGATGGCGTGGAGCACCGAAATGAGCGAAGTGTCCGCAGGTGTGCTGTCGGCACAACTTGCGGAAATTTCCGGGCGCATGGACGGGGGGAAATGGCTCACGCGTGCGCAGCTTAAGGGTGTCGAGCAACAACTTCGCAAGGCGTTCGATGCGCTGCCTGTACCCACCAGCCGTCTTGATGCTTTTGATAACTGCCGCGATCTATGGCGGCAATGCCAGGCATGGTTAAAAGATACCGAAGCCGGCCGGGCGAAACATAATCAGGCATGGACCGACGACATGCTGACCCAGTACGCGACCTTTTTTAAGGATATCGAAAGCTCTCCGCTCAATCCGGCGCAGGCAAGGGCGGTGGTTAATGGTGAAAACGCGCTGCTGGTGCTTGCCGGTGCGGGCAGTGGCAAAACCTCGGTGCTGGTGGCGCGTGCGGGTTGGCTGCTGGTTCGTGGCGAGGCGGCACCGGATCAGATCCTGCTACTGGCCTTTGGTCGCAAAGCCGCGCAAGAGATGGATGAGCGCATCCGTGAGCGACTGCATACGGATGAGGTAACTGCCTGGACTTTCCACGCGCTGGCGCTATACATCATCCAGCAGGGCGGGAAAAAAGCGCCCGAGGTAAGCAAACTCGAAAACGATGCCAGTGCCAGACAAGCGCTGCTAATCAAAACCTGGCAAGCCCAGTGCGCAGAGAAAAAAGCGCAGGCCAAAGGCTGGCGGCAGTGGCTGGAAGAAGAGCTGCAGTGGGAGATTCCGGACGGCAGCTTCTGGAATGATGAAAAACTGCGGCGGCGGATGGGCCCCCGGCTGGATCGCTGGGTTAGCCTGATGCGCATGCATGGCGGCAGTCAGACCGAAATGATCGATGCGGCACCTGAAGAGATCCGTACGCTGTTCAGCAAAAGGGTCAAACTGATGGCACCACTGCTGAAAGCCTGGAAAACCGCGCTTAAAGCGGAAAACGCTGTCGATTTTTCCGGCCTGATTCATCAGGCGGTTAACGTGCTGGATAAAGGGCGTTTTGTCAGTCCGTGGAAGCATATTCTGGTCGATGAATTTCAGGATATCTCGCCGCAACGCGCTGCGCTGCTGGCGGCATTACGCCGGCAGAATTCGCAGACCACTCTGTTTGCGGTTGGGGATGACTGGCAGGCGATTTACCGTTTCAGTGGTGCGCAATTGTCACTGACTACGGCGTTTCATGATTACTTTGGCGAAGGCGATCTGTGCGCACTGGATACAACCTATCGCTTTAACACCCGCATTGGTGAAGTGGCGAACGGGTTTATTCAGCAAAACCCGCATCAGCTTAATAAGCCGCTTAACAGCCTGAGCGCCGGAGATAAAAATGCGGTGACATTGCTGACGGCAGATCAACTGGACGGGCTGCTCGATAAGCTCAGCGGCTACGCCACGCCGGAAGATCGCATCCTGGTGCTGGCGCGCTACCACCACGGTAAACCTGCCAGCCTGGAGAAAGCCGCTACCCGCTGGCCGAAACTGCAGCTCGATTTTATGACGATTCATGCCAGTAAAGGCCAGCAGGCCGATTATGTCATCGTACTGGGGTTGCACGAAGGGCAGGATGGTTTTCCGGCGCCCGCACGCGAATCCATCATGGAACAGGCGCTATTACCAGTGCCGGAGGATTTCCCTGATGCCGAAGAACGTCGCTTGCTGTACGTGGCCATCACGCGAGCACGTAAGCGCGTCTGGCTGCTGTTTGATAAAGAAAATCCGTCGCGATTCGTTGAGATACTCAGGCAA
Source organism: Phytobacter sp. V69 (assembly GCF_965644215.1). NCBI lineage: Bacteria > Pseudomonadati > Pseudomonadota > Gammaproteobacteria > Enterobacterales > Enterobacteriaceae > Phytobacter > Phytobacter sp. V69. Next base: position 10,086 of record NZ_CBFFRL010000026.1, on the reverse strand, counting down.
CTGAATGTGCCGGTGGCGAGAAAGCCCTGAGAACAGGCGGCGTAAGCCGCCTGCATACTTTTATTTCAGGCGTTCAGCGAGGTAGCGCTGGTAATCCGGGATCAGGATTTCCACGCTTTGTGCAAAACCGGGTGACTGGATAATGAAATCGGCGGTGGAGAGGTTGGTAGCAACCGGAATATTCCACACGGTCGCCAGACGCAGCAGTGCCTTAACGTCAGGGTCATGCGGTACCGCATTCAGCGGGTCCCAGAAGAAAATCAGCACATCAATTTTCCCTTCCGAGATAAGCGCGCCGACCTGCTGGTCGCCACCCATTGGGCCGCTCAGCATGGCATTAACTTCAAGACCGGTCGCGCGCGAAATCAGGTTACCGGTTGTGCCAGTGGCGTAGAGAACGTGATTTGCCAGCTTTGGCTGATGGCGCTCGACCCAGGTCATCAGCATCTGCTTGCAGTGGTCATGCGCAACCAGCGCAACGTGCTTTTGTACGGGTAACGTGCGTGTAGTGAGTTCCATAATCCGATTCCGTTAATGTAATTTCGCTACAGATTACTGGAAGCGCCTGATGCTGCAAGAGAATGGCGTAAAAAATTGTGGGCGAATGCGCGGAATGTTAACTGGCACGGATCATGACGAGGGTTGTTGCTTAATCCATTGCATAAAACGGTCGCGGGTTTGCGGATCGGCCTGCTGATACCAGAACTTAAGGCGCTGTTCCGTGAGGGTTTGAGAGTGCGTTGGCGGAATATCCAGTTCAGATACGCCAGAGAGCAGGGTGCTGTCGTCGGCCATCGTCGCAAATCGGGAGAGCGAGGTATATTTGCCCGCTTTATTGTACTGCTCGACCTCACGCTCATAATCAATGCTTTTGGGGTTTGCGCTGATCTCCAGAATATCGAGTTTCACAGGAATCGGCGTGGCATTACCATCCAGCAAAGCCAGATGAGGCGTGGCATTAAACATATCGGCCGCCTTTTGCGTATCGATGGTGGGAAAGTTGAAATTCACCTGGCTGACGCGCTGGGTATCAAAGGTGGCAATCAGCGGTGCGGAGATAAACAGACGGGAGTCGTGATTGCCCGCCCCAACGTTTTTTTCAACCCGAAAGACCACCTGATGGACGCCATTTTCCAGTTCGATACTTTCGGCTCCGCGCAGCAGCGAGCTGGAGACCTTTTTGCCGTCAAGCACCAGTAAGTCGACATCGGAGGACAGACGCAGCGTGGTGGCCAGTACATTAACCGGTATCAAACACGTGTTAATGAACACTTTCCACCCGCACTTCATCGCGCGCTCCCGTTTTACCTTGCTTACTGACCCGCCAGGACATTCACCATTCAATATATTTATTAACTTATAGACATATAACGTGCTCTCGCACTCATACTTCTGTATGGGATACGTGGTTGTGGCGGAATGTTTGACATACACTTTGGGAAACCGCTGGAGGAAACCATGAAAGAAACCGATATCACCGAGATCCTGAAATCGACACGTACTATCGCGCTGGTGGGTGCGAGCGATAAACCTGACCGACCGAGTTATCGCGTTATGAAATACCTGCTCGACCAGGGCTACCGGGTTATTCCGGTCTCGCCAAAAGTCGCGGGTGAGACACTTCTGGGGCAGCAGGGATACGCAACGCTGGCAGATGTGCCGGAAAAGGTGGATATGGTTGATGTTTTTCGTAATTCAGAAGCAGCATGGGGTGTCGCCCAGGACGCTATTGCCATCGGTGCCAAAACGCTGTGGATGCAACTTGGTGTGATCAACGAGCAGGCTGCAGTGTTGGCCTGTGAAGCAGGATTGAAAGTGGTGATGGACAGATGTCCGGCTATCGAGATTCCACGCTTAGGACTCGCAAAATAAAAACACCCCGCCTGACGGGGTGTTGTCAGTTACGCAGGCGGGGTGCCTGCAGTTGCCTGCGGATTGTGCGCGCCAGTTCATCCATCGACGGTTGTTCAGGATGTTCTTGCTGAATCTCGCTGGTCAACTGTGCTTCGGCCAGATAGGTATGTACCGGCTGGCCGTCGTCATCTTCCATCACGACGTGATACCAGGGCGCTGCCCGCAGCTCATCGTTAACCGCCAGCTCGTCGACCGACGGTTCGTCGAGTGAAAACTCGGGGTCAATATCCACCACCACACCCAGATAGCCGAGCAGCGAGTGGCGAACCTGCTGACCAATACCGTATTTGCTGGCAATCATTGTCACCTCCCGGGAACCTGTACATAACCCAGATATGCGGGCGAGGCTCCAAATATCAAGTTACATGACGCGACAGGCAAACCCTTTCAGATACAGTCCTTCCGGGTAGGGAGCGATCACCGGGTGATCGGCGGCCTGACGGAACTGCTCTATAAATTGTACATCACGGCCAGCATCTATTGCGGCATCGGCGATGATTTTCTGAAATAAATCCGTGGTCATCAGGCCGGAGCAAGAGAAGGTCATCAGCACGCCACCGGGGTTCAACAGCAGAATGGCAAGCATGTTGATATCCTTATAACCGCGGCACGCACCCTGCAGTTGGCTTTTGTTTTCCACGAATTTTGGCGGATCCATCACGATCACATCAAACGTCTCGCCCTGATCGCGATATTTGCGCAGCAGTTTGAATACGTCATCACGAACAAATTCCGCCTTGCTGAGGTCAAGCTGGTTTAACTCAACGTTCTTTTTGGCAACGTCCAGTGCTTCCTGTGAGGTGTCCACGCTCACCACCTGACGGCAATTGCCCATCAATGCGGAAACGGCGAAACCACCGGTGTAGGAGAAGCAGTTCAGGACGCGTTTGTCGGCAACGTAACGGCGGGTTGCCAGGCGGCTGTCGCGCTGATCGAGATAGTACCCGGTTTTGTGACCGGTCTTGATATCGACATACAGCTTCATGCCATTTTCTTCGATAGGCAGCAGTTCCGGCGGCAACTCACCCACAACCGGACCCTGCGCGAGCTCCAGGCCCTCTTTTTTACGTACCGCAACGTCGCTGCGATCGTAGATGGAGCATTGCGGGTAGAGCGCCTGCAGCGCAGAGATCAGGGCCGCGCGTTGGTATTCCGCGCCGGCACTCAGTAGTTGCAATACCAGAAAGTCGCCGAAGCGGTCAATGGTGACGCCCGGTAAACCGTCGGATTCACCGGCGATCAGACGATAGCTGTCCAGCCCGCCGCGTTGGGCCAGCCAGTCACGCCATTGCTGTGCCTGTTGCAGGCGGCGAGTAAAGAATGCGGTATCGATGAGTTCGTTCTTGTCGAAGGTCCATACGCGAGCGCGAATTTGCGATTCAGGCGAAAAGGCACCGCGTGCCAGCCATTTACCCTGCGCATCGACGATGTCGATCGTCTCACCGAGGCGGGCTTTCCCTTCCATGCGGCTTACGGCACCGGAGAAAACCCAGGGATGGCGGCGCAGCAAGGATTTCTCGCGCCCTTTGGCTAAGACTAAACGGGGAAACCTTGCACTTGTAGATTCGGTCATACCGGAGAACCTCTGACGAACGTCAATATTAACCGGGGGCGATATCGGCCCGGCTGTTGATAATTAAACGGCGCGTAGGGTAGCACACATGCCCGGTCCAGGCATCAGCCTGTGGCAGTGAGCGTTTCGGCACAAAATGAAAACGTTCGGGCACAACCTCCGTGCACGTTAAATCTTAAATTGTATTTCTCAACACAGACGAGGAAATACAATGAAAAAAATCACCTTCACTGCCCTGGGTTTTTTGGCTATCGGGAGTTTTAATGCTATCGCGGGTTCCACGTTTAGCCTCAGCAGCGCGGATATTCAGAACCATCGCTTAGCACAGCAACACGTCTTTGAGGGATTTGGCTGCCATGGCGGCAATACCTCCCCGCAGCTCGCCTGGCATAACCCGCCGGCAGGAACCAAAAGTTTTGCAGTGACCGTTTATGATCCGGCGGCACCGACGGGAAGCGGCTGGTGGCACTGGACGGTGGTGAATATACCGGCGCAAACGCAAACGCTCCCCACCGGGGCGGGTGATGAAAAGCGTCACAAGCTGCCGGCCGGGGCCGTTCAGGGGCGAAATGATTATGGCTATGCAGGTTTTGGCGGCGCGTGTCCTCCGGTCGGCGATAAACCGCATCCTTACCAATTCACCGTATGGGCACTGAGTACTGATAAACTGCCCATTGACAATAACGCAAGCGGCGCGCTGGTTGGCTATATGCTGAACAGTAACCTCATTGCGAAAGCGAGTTTCACAGCAACCTACGGACGATAAAGGTGACCCGGTGCAGAAAGTTCAGTTCCAGCATAGAACGTTAACGGCGGCAGAAGTGCGCTCGAACCATCTGCATCGTCTGCACCGGGTAAAGCTTTTCAGTGCCGCGATTTGCCATATTACTCAGGGAAGCAAGGTCATTATCCAGGAGGAGAATCGGGTTGTGGCGACCCCCGGTGAGCTTATTATTATCCCGGCGAATACCTCTCTTGATATTATTAATCAGCCCGCACACGGCCAGTTTCGTTCTGATTTATTAATGCTATCGCCCGAACTGCTTTCAGAATTTAAGACGCAATATATACAGGATTTCCCGAGCGCCAGGCCCGCCTCCGTATGCGCGCCGATGAGCGATGGCCTGGCATTCATGTGGGACAATTTATTGCATGCGGTGCGCCATGATTTAGCGGAAAAATTGCAAAAACATCAGGCGATGGGGCTGTTGCTGGCACTACTTGAAGACGGGATGGCTGGGCCGCTGCTGATTGAACGCAGCTTTAATCTGACCGAGCAGGTGCGGCAAATTGTCATGCTCTCGCCCGCGAAGAACTGGAGCGTGCAGGAGATAGCCAGGCAACTTGCCGTGGGCGAATCCACCTTACGCCGTCGGCTTAAAGATGAGTCGCAAAGCTACCGACAGATTGTGGAAGAGGTGCGTATGTCGCTTGCCTTGTCACAGTTGCAGTCGACAACCTTACCCATTGGTGAAATTGCCTCCCGATGTGGGTATCTTTCTGGTTCGCGCTTTACCGCCCGATTCCGGGAACATTATGGGTGTTTACCTAAAACCGTGCGCTGAAGAACATCCTTTCTACGACTAAAATAAAGACTGATTCGGCGTTAGACGAGGTCATTATGGCGAATGAAACAACATCGTATTGCGTAATATGCTGGGTTCACGGCGTGGTTCAGGGCGTCGGGTTTCGTTATAGCACGCAGCGTGAGGCGCAGCGCCTCGGGTTAACCGGCTACGCGCGCAATATGGACGACGGCAGCGTAGAGGTTGTCGCCTGTGGCGATAGCGAGAACGTAGAGCAGTTGATTGCCTGGCTGAAAGCGGGGGGGCCGCGCAGCGCCAGGGTTGAAAAGGTCTTAACTGAGCCTCATCAACCCGGCAGAGAATGGACGAACTTTGGCATTCGCTATTAAATGCATTTTACCGGTTTTGGCAGGCCAGCAATTTTTGTTGCCTGCTTGGCCGGCCCCTTCGGGAAGAGGCGATACAGGTAACGGCTGTTGCCTTTCTCTTCGCCAAATTTATTCGCCATGGCTTTTACCAGCATGCGGATGGCAGGCGACGTATTGAATTCCAGATAAAATTCGCGCACAAAGCGCACCACTTCCCAGTGTTCAACTGCGAGGGTGATACCTTCGTTTTCGGCAATCGCCGACGCCAGTGCTTCGCTCCACAGAGTCGTGTCTTTCAGATAGCCTTCGCTATCGGTTTCAATTTCTTTACCGTCAAAGATCATGGTCGTTCGCAAGGTGAGTCAATAACGCGGGGAGTGTAGCAAAAAACAAAGCCCCGCATAAGCGGGGCTTGGGGATGCCATTGTGCGGTTAGTCGCGGCTGGCGAAGCCCAGGATACTCAGCAGGCTTACAAAGATATTGTAGAGCGACACATACAGGCTCACGGTTGCGCGGATGTAGTTGGTTTCGCCGCCGTGAATGATGTTGCTGGTTTCATACAGGATTGCACCTGAGGAAATCAGGATGAACACTGCGCTAATGGCCAGGTGCAGCGCCGGAAGTTGCAGGAAAATATTGGCAACCATCCCGACCAGCACAATCACGATACCTGCCATCAGCATACCGCCGAGGAAGGACATGTCTTTACGCGTTGTCAGCACATACGCCGAGCAGCAGAAGAACACCAGTGCGGTACCACCCAGAGCCAGGCCGATGATATCGCCCATACCCGCAGACAGGTAAGCGTTCAGGATTGGGCCCAGGATGTAACCCAGGAAGCCGGTAAAGGCAAAGGCTGACAGAATACCCGCCGGGGAGTTCGCCGTTTTATAGGTCAGGAACATCAGACCGTACATCCCAACCAGCGTCAGAATCAGACCCGGAGACGGCAGCATCAACACGGTGCTTGCGGTTGCCGTGATGGCGGAAAAGGCCAGCGTCAGGCTCAGTAAGAAATAGGTGTTACGCAGCACTTTGTGGGTGCTAAGCAACGATGAACGGTCGCGCGAGGAGGTAATAATACGATCCATGAGGCACTCTCTTTTAACATAACAGATGTCATTAAATGTCGAGGATAGGAAATCCCCGTTTCCTTACAAAGTTGTTTTACCCATCTTTACTCAAAAAGCAAGCGATTCTGTTTGGGTAAATATTCTTCAATTGCTCAAAGATTAAGCATAAGTGCGCATTTGAAGAAAATAACCATACCGGTGTCTTATATGTCACTGAAAAATATTGCTCTGATGTCTTTAGCGCGCTAAGAAAGAAGTCGCGTCGTCATCAGGAATATAATCAGGGCGAAAAAGATGAAATCACGACATTTTACCCGCATTACCTTAAGCGCTTTAACGATAGCCATTATGAGCGCCTCCGCGTCGTTACATGCGGCGACAGTCCCCGCAGGAACAGAGTTGGCGGCCCAACAGGAGCTGGTTCGCAATAATGGCAGCGAGCCTGCGTCTCTTGATCCGCATAAAGTAGAAAGCGATGTCGAATTCGGAATTGTCAGAGATTTATTCGACGGGCTTGTGGCGGTAAAAAAAGATGGCACCATCGAGCCACGTCTCGCAAAAACCTGGGAAAATAAAGACAATACGGTGTGGGTGTTTCATTTGCGCCCCAACGTGACCTGGTCCGACGGAACGGTCATCACGGCAAAAGATTTCGTCTGGAGCTGGCAGCGACTCGTCGATCCGAAAACCGCATCGCCTTATGCCAGCTACCTGGGCAATATGCATGTCGCGAATGCTGCTGACATTGCTCTGGGCAAGAAAGCGCCCGATACGCTCGGTGTTAAAGCGCTGGACGATAACACGCTTGAGATTCGTCTGACTGAGCCGACGTCAGCATTCCTTGCCATGCTGGGGCACCCGTCACTGGTGCCGGTCGATAAGATTCTCATCAGCCGCTTTGGCGAAAAATGGACCAAGCCTGAGCATATCGTGACCAGTGGCGCCTACAAGCTCAGCGACTGGGTGGTGAATGAGCGGATTGTCGCGGTACGCAACACGCGTTACTGGGACAACAGTGCCACGGTCATCAATAAAGTCACCTATTTGCCGATCTCATCTGAAACCGCCGATGTAAACCGCTATAAAGCCGGTGAGATAGACATCACCTACACCGTGCCGGTTAATCAGTTTGTTCAGTTGCAAAAAACGCTCGGCGACCAGGTCAACGTTTCACCGCTGCTGGCGACCTATTACTACGAATTTAATACCACCAAAGCACCGTTCAACGACCCGCGCGTACGTCTGGCGCTTAATATGGCGCTGGATAAAGATATCATTGCCGACAAGGTGATGGGGCAGGGGCAGCGTCCGGCCTGGGTCATCAGCCAGCCGGAAATCGGTGGGGTGAAACTGTCTTCACCGGACTACGCCAGTTGGCCGCAGGAGAAACGGATTGCAGAAGCGAAGAGGTTGCTCAATGAGGCCGGGTTTAATGATGCCCATCCGCTGTCGTTTAATCTGCTCTACAACACCATGGAGACCCACCAGCGCATCGCCATTGCCGTCAGTTCGATGTGGAAGAAAAACCTGGGGGTAGAGGCGAAGCTGCAAAATCAGGAATGGAAAACGATGCTCGACGCCATGCATACCGGCCATTTCGACCTGGTGCGCTATGCCTGGAACGCCGATTACGATGATGCTGCGACCTTTTTGAATAACTTCCGCACCGGCGATAGCGAAAACACCTCGAAGTACAGCAATCCGGCCTACGATGAGGTATTGCGAAACGCTGCCAAAGCGGGCGATCTCGCCGAGCGGGGCAAGTATTACCAGCAGGCTGAAGATTTGCTGGGGCAAGATGTCCCGGCGATTCCTGTCTACCACTATGTGCGCACACACCTTGTGAAGCCGTGGGTCGGCGGGTTTGACTCGGACCGGCTGGGGTATTATTTAACGAAGGACATGTTCATCAAAAAACATTGAGGTGTTTTTGAGGTGAAAAAGCGGCTGTAAAGCGATCGGTTTGTTGTTATTTCAGGCGATTAACACGCTTTTGGCTGTTTTTCAGGCATATGAACATTTCAGGGCTTTACAGATGCAACGGGGATGTTTATAGTGCGCCTCATTCCGGAAGTGTGGCCGAGCGGTTGAAGGCACCGGTCTTGAAAACCGGCGACCCGAAAGGGTTCCAGAGTTCGAATCTCTGCGCTTCCGCCATTTTTATGGCAAAATCAATAACTTACAGAATGTTTTTGATTCTGTCATGCATAAAGTAATGCATTAAAAGCCCGTGTAAAACGGGATTTTTTTGTATCTAAAATCCGTGTTTTCATCAAAAATTTATCCAGTATTAAACCCTTCCAGCGCAACTAAATCCTTTAAAAGCAGTAATCTGATAACAGAAAACCTGCAGTCCATTTTGTAATACTCACCAATCTTAAGAACCTACCTGCATGAGATGCTTAGCTGCATTACGTGAATACTGGACAACCTATTGTTCTGTCAGTTAAAACAACTAAAAATGGTAAAACGGATAGCACAGTAATGAAACGAAGCGAACTCAGGAAAGTATTGGAAGAATGGTTTGATGTTGAACGGTATGAAGTGATAAAAAAACTCACCCTACAGCAATTCTATGTTGAGGTTGAGCGGCGTATCTTGGCCTACAATATGCTGATGCGTCGGGACACGTTACCGCCTCTGAACAGAGCCTTATTGGATGATTACCGCTATAAGATCCTCAGAGGCGAAATTTTGTTTAGCGGCGACACATCCACGCAGGGAGATGGGCTTGCCAGAACCTATGCAGTGGTCCCCGTTACCCGGAGCAACGCACAATTATATGCGAAAAGTTTAACGCTGATTGGAACCCATCCTGAAACATCCAAAATAAGCCAGTCTGAATACATGTCGGAGTATCTGAAGGAATCCGGTATCAAAAGTCTGGCTTCAATTACCGTCGATATCTTCCTGCAAGAGGCTTCAACCGAAGACATCATCGAACACCTGAAAGTGCTCATTCCCCAATGGAAGAAACAGCTAAAAATGAACGATCCGGCTGTTAGGAAGTATCGCTTTGGCAAAAGCACGTTGCGAAAAATCATCGACTACCGACTCATCCCGATGATGGATCTGATTTTTTGGGGGGCAGATAATAATGATACCAAAATCTCACTTTCACTGATGTCATCGCTGCTGCATGAGAACAGCGAGAAGGATAGGGATGAGGGAATGCTTAAGGTGACTGACTATCCGCTGGCTATGGCGTTGCTGACAGACGAGAACTATCTGAAATCGTTTGAAGATTACATGATGGAAAACAATGTCTTAAAAGACACAGAGATTGTAGATCACGTCAAAGACGAGAAGATGACGAAAGAAGACAAGTAAATAAAGGGTTACGTTCGCCCTGAGCGAACGTGATCACATCCATCCTCAACCAGTTTTATCCTGTTCACATCCTCCCATTTTTTTCGAAAAACTCTTTTGCCAACATCCCTAAAACGCCATAAGCGAATTCGCTATTATTGTCCTCGTTGAAACAACAGAGGAAAAAACAAATGAGAAATGAAATCGCAGGTAAAAGATTAATCCGTGTTCCAGAAGTTCTGAGAAGGGCGGATTCAACTCCGAAGTGCAACGCTAAGCCGCCAATCTTAGCTCTGCAAACACCACAGACGGTTGCCTGAAT